>CAYLJQ010000075.1:0-16078 GCA_964383955.1 uncultured Heliomicrobium sp.
AATCATTTTCAGAGTTTAACGTCCAAAAAATGTGGGTAAAGGCAAGGTTCGTAACGTGTCCCACTGCTTCAGCAGAACAAATTTCCTATGGGACAGGTTCGTAACCTGTCCCGCTGTTTCAGCAGAACAAATTTCCTATGGGACAGGTTACGAACCTGTCCCACCGCTTTCTTGCAAATAGCTTGCCTTAATCTCATTGCTCTACCGGTCGCGGTACTGAATCAGGGGCCAACTTTTTTCAACACTTCATCAGTCGTCGTGAACTCAATTCCGGCAGCACGCATTTCGGCAACCGTCTGTTCAGTGGTTTCCGCTGCTACGCCGCGAATCGCGTCTGCGACAACCTGCACGCGAGCGCCGCCTTCAATCAAACCAAGCACGCAAGCTCGAACGCAATAATCGGTCGCCACGCCAAACACGATGCAATCTTCCCCGCGCAAGGCTCCACGCTGCCGCAACCCATCCAGCCATTGGCTGGAAAACATATCAAAGACTTTCTTTTTGACGACGTAATGCTTTCCTGCTTCAAGCCGGGTTTGAGCATCGGCAACTGCTTCAACAGCGATTTCCTGCCGTGGCAATTCCGGCAAATCGGCAAAGACCCTTTCCGCTCCGAGCGTGCCTTCCAAACAGTGAGGCGGAAACATTTCAAACTCCGCATCGCCGGGTTGGTGCGCGCACCGCGAAGAAATCGTCGTGATGCCGTGCTGCCCTGCCGCGCGCAGCAATCGTTCCAGGTTCGCTTTGACCGTTTCAGCCTGCGGAACGTATAGCGCGCCGCCCGGCTCCATAAAATCGTATTGCGTATCCACGTCGAAAAAAATCATTGCGTCCTCCTCACTGCTTGCTGTTGGTCCGCTCAAAGATTCGGTAATCGTCCTGGGTGAATAAAACGAACACCACCAACTCAATCGAGCTTTCAGAATTCCCCGCCGCGTAATCCCGCACAGCGCCGATCATCACTTCAGCGCATTCGTCCACAGGAAATGCGGCGACACCCGTTGCCAGCGCCGGAAAAGCGATTGACCGCAACCTAAGCTCTTCGGCCCGGCGCAAACTGTTCCGCGTGGCATCGCGGATAATTTCAGCGCTGGAATCAGTTCCAGGCTTTTTCGGAACTGCGCGATCTTCGGTGCGATAGCCCATCGCCGCCGCGTGAATGACAAACTTGTTGGGCAGCGTTCCGGCAGTCGTGACTGCTGCTTCCCCCAACTTGATGGGCGCTTGTTGCTGCCCTTCCGTATCAATAATGTCGCCGCCTTTTCGCCGAATCGCTCCGGCGACGCCTGAGCCTAAAACCAAATCCGTGTTCGCGGCATTGACGATGGCGTCAATGTCCGGCTGTTCGGTGATGTCGCCTTGTCGGATTTCGATTCGCATAAAGCCTCCGTTATTCGCCTTCAAGCTGGCTCATCAGCTTCGTTCGACGCCGAAACAGTTCATCGCTGAACCGCACAGGATACGTTTCGGCATCGCTGATTTGTTTGAACCGCTGCGGCAACCGTCCCAGTTGCTGTTTTGATTGTTGCTGAATTTGCGCCAGGCTGGGCAACGGCTCCAGCAATTCTCCATTAAGCATCACGCAGTTCAGCAACGGCTGGCCGGAATGATCGGACTCTTCTGCCATTGCAATCACGTCGCGGCTGAAATTTCCTTCAGCGTCTGATTCTCGCCAGACTTGTTTGCGATGCGGATACGTTGCTTTTTCCCGACTCAATTTCATTTTGGGTTCAACGCGATCCGGAAATTCGACTTCGACAAGTTTGTAAACGCCGCTCAGCGCCGGAGCATCGCGCGAAGTCGAAAGTTCCGTGCCAACGCCAAACAAATCAATCGGCGCGCCAGACGCCAGCAATTCCGCAATCTTGAATTCGTCCAGATCATTGCTGGCCAGAATCCGGGTTTCTTTCATTCCGGCTTCATCCAGAATTGCGCGAACCTGTTTGGCCAGCGCGCCAATGTCGCCGCTGTCCAGCCGCACGCCACGCAAATTCAACCCAAATTCCGTCGCCAGCCTCGCCGCTTGCAGCGTGTCGTACGTGTCCAATAACAAAGTCGTGCTTTCGGGAAAAACTTTGTGGTAGGCGCGAAACGCATCCATTTCCTTTTCAAACGCCAGCGTCCAGGAATGCGCCGCCGTGCCGTACACGGGCATGCCAAACAGATACCCCGCTTCGACGTTCGACGTGCCGATGCAACCGCCAATGTAGGCTGCGCGTGCGGCGTACACTCCCGCAGCCATTCCGTGCGCGCGACGTGTGCCAAATTCGATAACGCCCCGGCCATCGGCAGCTTCGACAATGCGCGACGCTTTAGACGCAATCATGGTTTGAAAGTTGATGGTGGACAGCAGAAAGGTTTCGACAATTTGCGCTTCAATCAGCGGCGCGGTCACGCGCAACAATGGCTCGCCGGGAAAGGCGATTGTTCCTTCCGGCATTGCCCAAACTTCGCCGCTGAAACGAAACCCGGCAAGGTAATCAAAAAACTCGCCCGGCACGTGTGTAAAAACCGGCAATTGGCGCAGATAGTCAATTTCATCCTGGTTGAAGCTCAGCGTTCGCAAATAGCTAAGCGCCTGTTCCAATCCCGCGACAATCAGGTAAGAGCGATTTGGCGGCAACCGGCGAATGAACATTTCAAAACTGGAACGTTCGTGACGCCCATTCACGAAATATCCCGCCGCCATCGTCAATTGATATAAATCCGTCGCCAGCCCTGACAGCCGCGGCGCGGTATGCGTAACTTTCATTTGCTCAAGATTGCCTGTGCTCATCCCGCCCTCACTTAGTGTAGAAAGTACACGAAGCTTATGCGCCGATACCGCAACTGTCAATAGAAAGGTTTATTTGAGCCAAAGGAGTGCGTCAGTAAGCCCAGAAACCGCGGGCAAAGGCGCTGACAAACAGCGACAGAAAAAGCAGTGACCAGACGGTGAGAATGGCTTCCCAAACCCTGGCTTTTGCCGCCATCAGTGCGAACAGCAAATGCAGTGGAAACATCACCAGCGTATAGCGCGGCACGCTGGCAATGAAACTGACGCAAGTAATGATCAGCCAGTTCAACGTGATCCACACACTGTAAACCGGACGAAGCTTGATCCAGGAAACGATCATTCCTACAAATCCCAAAGCAATAAAAATCAGTTCCTGTCTGCCGCTCATTTCCGCCGCCGCCGGATTGTGGCCGAGCGCGCCAATGGTCTGGCGAATGCCAACCCAGGGCCAGGACATGGAAATGTAATAGCTTTCGCGCCGAATTTGCATGAAAGCGAACGCATTGCCCGCTTCGCGCGCATTGATCCACAAATAAACCCCAAACCCGCTGGCCACAATAACGATCCACAACCATTGCCACTGCCAACGGCGCGTTGCCCTGTATTGGCTGAACGCTTCAATTGCCAAGGTCGGAATCAGCAGAATGCCGGGGCCGCGCGCCATGCAGGCAAATGCTCCCAGGCAACCGGCCAACGGCCAATCCTGACGCCTGGCCGCGAGCAGACATCCCAGCGCCAACGCCAAAAACAAACTTTCGGTGTAACCAATGTGCAGGAAGTAGCTGGTGGGAAAAATGAAAAGAAACCAGACCGTTCGTTCCGCAATTTCTGCCGAATAATCCAAGGCGATCAATCGGAACAACAACAGCCCCACTATGATTGAAGCAATCGTGGAGATCAGGATTGCGCTGACCAGATAGTCGCGTGTAGCGTAGGTGAAAAGATTGATCAGCCACGGGTATAGCGGATAGAACACCATCATCGGCCGCATTTCGCCTGTCGCGTGATACCCAAATTCCGCCAGCTTCAAATAATTCACGGCGTCCCAGCGGTTCCAAACTTCCAACCAACTGCGCCAGCCATTGGTCGGCTGATCCGCCCACACATGGAAACTTTGCACGGCAAAAACCATGCATACAGCTTTGATCGCCAGCATCATCCCAATCAGCCGAAGGTCCTGGCGTCGTTGCGGCTTCAGGCGCGACCAAAATCTGCCGGGCAGGCTTTCACGCTGCGGCGGGGTCAACTCTTCCGGCTTTGGCTCAGAGAACGAGGGATCGGCAGTGGGCAAAGCTTGCTCGTCTTTTGTCACCGACGGCTCGATTACGGCTGAGCCAGAAGACGGGTTGTTCATCGTTTCGCCTCCGGCTTTCGCTCGAAGATCAGCTTGCCGTCAAAAACGGTCATCACGACTTTTGCTTTTTCAATTTCCGCAGGATTGATTTTGAAGATGTCGGCTGAAAGCACGGCGAAATCGGCGAGCTTGCCGACTTCAATCGAACCTTTCACTTTTTCATCAAAACTGGCGAAGGCTGAACCGAGTGTGAAGGCTTTGACGGCTTCAGCAACGGTGATTTTCTGTTCGGGAACCCAGCCGTTGGGCCGCTTGCCATCCAGCGTTCGCCGCGTAACCGCACCGTAAATTCCCATCAGTGGTTCCATCGGCGCAACGAACCAATCCGAACCAAATGCTAGAACGGCTCCGGAATCAATCAATGAACGGAAAGCGTATGTGCCTTTGGCGCGCTCTGCCCCGATGCGGTTTTCAGCCCAACGTCCATCGTCAATCGTGTGGTAAGGCTGCATGGAGGCAATCACGCGTTGGCTGGCGAATCGTTTGATTTCCTCCGCGCGCAAATGCTGCGCGTGTTCAATGCGAAAGCGGCGGTCGCGCGCGCCATTTTGTTTTTCGGCTTCGGCAAAAAAATCCAGAATGGTTTTGTTAGCTTTGTCGCCGATGGCATGGACGGCGACCTGCAATCCAGCCTTGTCGGCGGCGAGGATGCGGTCGCGCATTTTGCTTTCGGGAAACATTTCGTCGCTGGGCAGTCCAGCGGTTTTCGGATCGTCCAGATACGGCTGGAAAAACAGCGCCGTCGTTGACCCCAGCGAACCGTCTGCAAAGCCTTTCAGGCCGCCGATTTTCAGTTTGTCATTTCCAAAACTTGCGCGAATGCCAGCGGCAGCCAATCGCTGCCACTGGGACAACGGCTGATGCCCGCTGATTCGTATAGTTAGCTCTCCACGCTGAAGTAACGTTTGATAAACACCCAGCACTTCGGGCAAAGCCGACATATCCTGCACGCTGGTGACGCCGTTTTCAGCAGCGTATCGCATGGCGGCTTTGATGGATTCGATCATCTCGTCTTCGGTCGGATTCGGGATGACCTTGTAAACGAAATTCATCGCGGCGTCTTTCAGCACGCCTGTCGGTTCGCCGCTGGCATCGCGAACAATCGTTCCGCCGTCGGGGTCTTTGGTGTCACGCGTGACGCCCGCCAGCTTCAGCGCCAAAGAATTCGCCAACCCCATGTGTCCGTCCAGCCGGTTGATGAACACCGGATTTTCCGGCGTCACAGCGTCAATCAACTGCCGCGTAGGCAAATTGGCAGGCTTCCAGTTTTCGTGATCCCAGTTGCCGTTCAGCACCCAGCGGCCTTTCGGCAGCTTTGCGGCAAATTCGCCGATGCGTTTGCGGAACTCTTCCGGCGAAGCCGCATCGCGCAATTGCACGCTGGCCAGGCCCGCGCCGCCATCCAGAAAATGCACGTGCGCGTCGTTGAAACCCGGCACAACTCTGCGACCCGCCAGGTCAATGACTTTGGTTTGCGCGCCGATCCAGCGGCGAATGTCTTTTGTTGACCCGACGGCAGCAATCCGATTTCCGACGACAGCAACCGCTTCAACTTCGGGCTGGCGGTCGTTGACGGTCCAGATTTTTCCGTTGAGCAGAACTAAGTCTGCGGAAGATTCAATACCGAGAGCGGTAGCGACCGGGTGAGAGGGTAGTACTTCGTAAGCAGCGCAGAGGATCAGAAGCGCGAGAAGAGTTTTCATAGTTTCTATGGTTCAGCAGTCAACCGGGTCGCTACCGCTCCCCGTACCGTATCAGTCCTTCTTCTTGAAATTGACGACGGTCGCAAACGTCGGGTCTTCGATCTGAATGGTTGAATGGGCCAGATGAAAACGTTCGACCAACAAGGCGCGGACTTCTCGCAGCACGCGGCAACCGTAATCTGCGTTGGTGACAACAACGTGAGCCGTCAACACGTGGCGGTCAGACGTAATCGTCCAGATGTGCAAGTCGTGAACTTCACGGACGCCGCTGATGGCTTTGATGGCTTGTTCCACAGCGGAAGGATTGATATGCGACGGCACGCCTTCCAGCAAGACATTGACCGCGTCCGCCACAATGCGCCAGGAATTCCAGACAATCAGCAAGCTAATCACCACGCTGAACAACGGATCAGCCCAGCGCCAACCTTTCCAGATGATCAAAACACCTGCCGCAATTGCCGCCACAGACCCCAGCAGATCGCCCAGCACATGCAGATAAGCGCTGCGCATATTCAGACTGTCATGTTTATGCGAACGCGAAAGCAGCCAGGCCGAAACAATGTTGACGGCCAAACCGCCCATCGCAATCCAGACCAGTGTCCAGCCTTGAACTTCTTCCGGCTGGCGGAAGCGGTGAACGGCTTCGACGCCAATCAGCACAGACAACACAATCAATGCCACGCCGTTGATCAACGCAGCCAGAATTTCCAGCCGATAAAATCCGTAAGTTTTGTTTTGCGTCGCCGGACGCGAAGCAAAGCGAACCGCAAACAGCGCCAGCGCCAGCGCGGCCACGTCCGTGAACATGTGCCCAGCGTCCGACAGCAACGCCAAACTATTCGCCCAGTATCCGCCCGCCGCCTCGGCCAGCATGTAACCGAAGGTCAGCAGCAAAACGATGAGCAGGGTGCGTTGCGAAGCTCCGCGCGTATGGTCGTGATGATCATGGTGATGATGTTCGTGCGTATGGTGCGCGTGATCGTGAGGATGAAGTTGGACCGCCGGAATGCTCATCGCCAGTGATCTTAGCGCCGTATTCCCCGCCCGGCAATCGTCATTCCGGCAAAACTTTGTAATACCGCTGCCCGGCGCAAGCGCGACAAAGCGTGCGGCCTTCGCGTTCGACTTCCCGATGGTCGTTGATGCCTTCACCGCATTCGTCGCATTCCACCCGAGCCAGCGGATGGCCGGGTTTGTCGGCATCGGGCAAACTGACTTCCACTCGCTGCCAGGTGAAAAGATTGTCGTCCGGCAGCGTTTTGTAGGCTTCCAATTGCTGTTCTTTTTTCGTTGGCAGATGGCTGAAACACTGTTTGGCGAGTTCCCGCGAAGCTTCAACGGCAACCAGTCGAACGGCTTCGTTGGTTTGTGTGTTGAGGAAGGTCGCAGCCAGTTTGCCGAAATCGCGAAACTTCAACGTCCGTTTGCCCAGCCGGCAGCCCGTGACCGTGTTGATGGCGTCCGCCGCGCAGCGGTCAATCTCGACAAAAACGATCAACCGTTTGCCGACCTTTGGCTCTTCGATGCCGATTAACCGACAACCGAGCATTGCCATCCGTACACCCAAGACCTGACCCGGACACATGTGGCCATGATTGCGTTCGGCTTCGGTCAGGTATTCGGCAAGTGTATTCATGATGGCTTACCCGCTCCTTACCAGTCGCGGTACTGACTCAATACAGCAAATAAGGTTTGCGGCGCTCAGCGAAGTCTTTTTCTCCGGCTTGCCAGGAAGCGGCAATGTCCGTCAACGAAGCACCGCCTTCGATCTGTTCGCGCAGTTTCGCCGTTCCGGCAATCACATCAAACGGCATGCGGTCGTAAACGTATTCATAAGGCGGCATTTGCCACTTGAAACCGTCCGAATAAAGATCGTGCATGGTTTTGATCAATGCGATCCCGGAAATAACGGGCTTGAACGCTTCGCGGTCTGTGACGTGAAGCTGCACGCCGTGGCAAAGCTGGGCGACGTGTTTTTGAAAGGTCGGTTTGAAACTGTGCGGGCGAAAGTGAACGCCGGGAAGCGCCAAACCGTTCAGGTGCTCAGCCAGTTGGTTTGCATCGGCGTACGGCGCTCCGGTGATTTCAAACGGACGAGTGGTGCCGCGGCCTTCGCTGAATTTGACGCCTTCGACAAAAACCATTCCCGGATAGACCGTCGCCGTTTCCACCGTAGGCATGTTCGGCGAAGGAATCACCCAGCGCGCGTCTGTATCGTCAAACCAGTATTCGCGTTTGTACCCTTGCATCGGAACAACTTCCAGATCACAACCGATGCCGAATTCTTCGTTGAACATGCGCGCCAGTTCGCCAACGGTCATGCCGTGGCGCATCGGAATTGGAAACATTCCGACAAAGGATTCGTGGCCCGCTTCCAGAATGTTGCCTTCAATTCCCTGCCCGCCAATTGGGTTTGGCCGGTCGCACACAATGAACCGTTTGCCCAGTTCGCGCGCCGCCTGCATCGCCAGCGCCATCGTGTAAATGAAGGTGTAAACGCGTGTGCCAACGTCCTGAACATCAAAAACAATCACATCCACTTCGCTGAGCATTTGCGGCGTAGGTTTGCGGACCTGTCCATAAAGCGAATAGGCCATCACATTTGTGCGCGGATCGCGAAAGCCTTCCCATTCGATCATGTTGTCCTGGGTTTCTCCGCGAATGCCGTGCTGCGGACCAAATAAAGCGGTAAGGATGATGTCAGGATTCTGGCTCAGCAGATCTGCCGAATGACGATAGTTATGATCAATCGAAGCCGGATGGCAGATCAGACCTACGCGAGCGCCGCTGAGCAATTTCGCTTGTTCGCCAAGTAAAACTTCGATTCCAAGTGCGATTTTGTTCATCAAGGTATTCGTTCTGGAATTAAATGGAAGCTTTGCGCTTCAATCACGGCAAGCGAGGGCGTTTATGGGACCCGGGCTATTGGGCACGCCAAATCAGAAACGCGAACCCGCCAATCACCACCAGCAGCGCAATCACCAGCAGCGCAATGCCCAGCCCGACGGCCAGATAATTTTTCTCGACAAAACCGCGCTGGTCTAGCTGGCTTTCATCTTCCGTTTTTTGAATCTCCCGCCAGCGCTCGCTCATCTTTTCTATAGAAGCTGGATAAGGACTTTCCGCGCTGGGCAGCACAGTCTTTGGCGCATCTTCCGCCAGTTTCTGTTGTTGTTTCTCGAAATCATTCACGGTTGCGAGTATTAAAGATGCTCCGTTGGCTGTCAATCATTCAAACAACGGCGCAAAGAGTTTCCTTTGCTTTGGGCGTTCATATTTTGCTGCAATCTCGCGATGTCGAACTTGTGCATTCAGACGCAGCAGAGATTGTGCATTTGAACGGCATCCGTAAAATAGCGCTGCTGAATTTCGAAATCTGAAGCTTATGCAAACGCCGCCGACCAACGAAATCACGCAGCTTTTGTTGCGATGGAGCCAGGGCGATCAGTCCGCGCTGGATCAATTGATGCCTGTCATCTATCAGGAGCTGCGCAAACTGGCGCGAAGTTATATGCGCCGCGAACGAACGAATCACAGCCTGCAACCGACGGCGTTGATCAATGAAGCGTATCTGCGGCTGATCAAACAGAATTTTCCGGAATGGCAAAGCCGACGGCATTTTTTTGGCGTGGCGGCTCAGTTGATGCGCCAAATTCTGGTGGAGCATGCGCGCACGCGTTCGGCGGGCAAGCGCGATGGCGGGCAAAAATTTTCCCTGGAAGAAGCGCTGACGTTTTCCGATGAAAAAGCCGCCGAACTGGTGGCGCTGGATGATGCGTTGGTCGCGTTGGCAAAATTCGACGAGCGCAAGGTCCGCATCATCGAACTGCGCTATTTTGGCGGATTAAGCCTGGAAGAAACGGCGGAAGCACTGGGCCTTTCCATCACGACCATCAGTGACGAACAACGATTGGCCCGCGCCTGGCTTCGCCGCGAAATGGAAACCTGAGACTTCCCTCCTCCCCCGAAATTTCTTATGAATCCTGAACGCTGGCATCGTGTTGAAGAATTGTTTCGCACCGTGGCGGATCGTCCACAGGTCGAACGCAAAGCCTACCTGACGCGCGTGTGCGGGGACGACAATGAATTGCTGCACGAGGTGTTGTCGCTGCTGGCGCAAGACACTCATGAGACTGCCGAAGATTTCCTAAAAGCGCCCATTGCCGGAGTGGCGTTTTCGCTTACCGCGGACCCGAAAGACGATCTTACCGGCGAGCGCATTGGTCCCTATCGAATCACGCGTTTGATCGGGCGCGGCGGAATGGGCACGGTTTATGAAGCCGTGCGCGACGACGAACAATTTCAGCAACAAGTCGCGCTGAAACTGATTAAGCGCGGCATGGACAGCGATTTCGTGCGCGACCGCTTTTTGCGCGAACGGCAGATTCTGGCTTCGCTGGATCATCCGCACATTGCGCGCCTGTTTGATGGCGGCACAACCGCGGATGGGCAACCGTATTTCGTCATGGAATTCGTGGACGGAATGCCGATCACGGATTATTGCCAGGCGCGCGGGCTTTCGCTGGATGAACGGCTGAAACTTTTCCGCGACGTTTGCTCTGCCATACAACACGCACACCAGAAATTGATCGTTCACCGCGACCTGAAACCCAGCAACATTCTGGTGACGGAAGACGGCACGCCCAAGCTGCTGGATTTTGGCATCGCCAAACTGCTCACGCCTGATCCGGGCGACGCCGCCACTCGCACTGAAACGGCGCTTCGTTTAATGACGCCTGATTACGCCAGCCCGGAACAAGTCCGCGGCGGCACGATCACAACGGCAACCGACGTTTACTCGCTCGGCGCAGTGCTTTATGAATTGCTGACCACACGCCGCCCTCATCAGTTTCAAACGTATTCGCCGCTGGGGATTGAACGGGCGATTTGCGAAACAGAAGCTCCGCGCCCCAGCGACGCCGCGCGCCAGCAAACCGACGCGCCCACAAAACTGTCCCGGCAATTAAACGGCGACCTGGACAATATTGTGTTGATGGCGCTGCGCAAAGAACCCACGCGGCGTTATCAATCCGTCGAACAGTTTTCCGAAGACATTCGCCGCTATTTGGCCGGGCTACCCGTGGTTGCGCGCAAAGACACGTTTAGCTACCGCGCTGAAAAATTCATCCGGCGGCATAAAGCGGGCGTGGCCGCAATCATGCTGCTGGCCGTGCTGACCGTTGCGCTGGCCGTGTTGGCGGTGCGCCTGACCCGCGAACGCCAACGCGCAGAGCGCCGATTCGCCCAGGTGCGAACCTTGGCCAATACGTTCCTTTTCGATTTTCACGACAAAATTCAGCTTGTGCCCGGCACCACCGAAGCGCGCGCCATGGTTGCCAAAACAGCGCTGAATTATCTGGACAGCCTGGCACAGGAAGCGGCGGGAGATCCGCAACTGGAATGGGAACTTGCCGTGGCGTATCAAAAAGTTGGCGACGTGCAGGGCGATCCCTGGGCACCCAATCTGGGGTATTCGCAGGAAGCCATGCAGAGTTATCAAAAGAGTCTGGCGTTGGCGCAAAAACTCAATCGCAATGGCAATAATGACCTGAAAATGGCGCGGCTGCTGGCGCAGGGCTATTTCAAACTGGGCATGCTGCAAGCGCAATCGGGCGGGAAAATGGCGGCGCACGAAGCCTTGAGCCAGGCGCTGACTGCCGCGGAAACCCTGGAACGCCAAACCCACGAAGAGCAGGACATTATTCTTTTGCAAAACTGCCATATCCGGCTGAGCGACACGTATCTGGACACGGGCGATCCGGTCAGCGCGCTGGAAGGGTATCGCCGCGAAACTCGTCTGGCGGAGCGTCGCGCCGCCGAATTTCCTGGTGAATCTGCACAATATTCGCTGGCAATGTCTTATACACGCGCGCCCGAAGCGATGATTTCGCTGGGTGATGTCATTGAAGCCGTGCCTTATTACCGCAAATCGCTGGCCCAGATGGACGAGTTGTTATCAAAACATGCGTCGGAACCCAGATTCTTACGCGCGCGCATGATCACCTTGATCTGGCTGGGCAATATTTCCGGCAATCCGCGCTTTATCAATCAGGGCGATACGCAATCTGCAATGCAGTATTACCGCCAGTCTTTCGCACTGGCGCAGCAGCTTTCCGCAATTGATCCAAAGAACGCGCGCGCGCGGCAAGATTTGGCAGGAGGATATAGGTTGGTAGGAGAAATTCTGGCTTTCGACCAGCCCGCACAAGCCGTCGAACATTACCGGCAAGCGCTTGCGATTGTGGACGAATTACTGATCCTGGATCCAACGGAAGCGCAACTACTGCGCCGAAAAGGGCAATATCTCAGAGGCTTGGGACAGTTGCTGCATCGCCTGGGCGACCGGCAAACCGCGCTGCAACATCTGCAACAAGCGCGGCAAATTTGGCAGGAACTTTGGTCGCGTGACACAACCAATCTAAAAACGCTTGCCGACTTGCATGCCACATTCCTGGTGCTGGCCGACACCTTATTGGAATCCGGCGATCACAGCGGCGCGCTGGAATGTTACCGACAAGCGTTGACGCTGGCTGAAACACCGGCTGTCGAACAATCCGCCGACTTGTATGTGCGCTGGCGGCTGGCCGATTCCTACGCCGGGCTTAGCCGCTACCACACGGCGCACGCCGCTACCGTGCCGCTCGCCGAACGTCCTGCCCAACTGCGCGAAGCGCGTCAATATGCCCAACAGTCGCTCAACTTGTGGGAAGGCTGGAGCCAGCACGCGCCTTCCACCAATTTTGACCGGCGGCAGCGCGATCAGGCCGCCCACACTCTGGCTGCTTGCGAAGCTGCGCTGGCAAAAACCGGGCATTGAAACCATCTGCAACTCCGCAGCAGATAAGCGTTAAGCTGCTTTCAACTCTTTTTTCCGTCAGATTACCGATCACTCCTCAAAAAAAAATCTTTCCTGCGACCGGCAATTTTCCCTTTCTTTTTCGCCTGAGTAAGTGAGCAGCGACGCCGCTGCCAGGAGCTACGGAGGCAACGCTTTCGACAAGCCAGGGTTTGCCTGCATTTAGGATTGGAACAGGGCTTATCGGAAGAATCAGAAGGTATGACTCAAAGGAAGCGCACACGCTGCAAGGCTGAGGTGCGCCCACGGAAACCAGGAACACGGACAAAATTCATTTTGGAGAAAATCATGAAACCAACGCAGATCGCAATTTTCCGCTCATTCATCGGCACCGCAATGTTGTGTGCGGGACTGTGGCTTTCGTTCACATCCATTTCCGTCGCGCAGGGAAATGACAACTTGCTACCCGCTGTATGCAGCAACGTGGAAGTGCCGGAAGGTCAACAGATGACTTCCCGTATCTACGCGGTGGGCGTTCAGCGATACAGATGGAATGGCGACGCCTGGGTATTCGTGGAGCCAGTGGCGACGTTGTACGCTGACGCCAAATATCACGAGAAAGTCGGCATTCATTACGCCGGTCCCGCCTGGGAGTTCAATAACGGCGGCAAAGTCATCGCCGCGCGCTTGCAAGGCTGTTCCCCAAATCCGACCGCCATTCCCTGGTTGTTGCTGGAAATTACAACCACCAATGGCCCGGGCATTCTTACCTCTATGACCTATATCCAGCGCGTCAACACCGCAGGCGGTTTAACGCCCACAGCTCCCGGCGCATCTGTCGGTGTAGTGGCAGACGTGCCTTACACAGCCGAATACTACTTTTACCGCAGCAAGAACTAACTCTTTTCAACAAGCAAAGGCTTGAAATGTGCGATGGCGCGACATTCTGTATCCACGCTGACCATCACATTTACGGCGCGGGCGAAAAACCCGCGCCACATTTACCAAGGGAGAAAATCATGAGTGCAGCAACCGCTTCCGTTATGGAATTGTCCACGTTGAAAACCAAGCTGAAAGCCACCTGGATGTCGGGCGATTTCGACAAAATCGCGCAAATCATTTGGGACGGCGGCGCGGAATTTATCGAGCGTTTGCAATTGAAACCTGGTGCCCGAGTGCTGGATGTCGCCTGCGGCACCGGCAATCTGTGCTTCCCGGCGGCACGCGCCGGAGCCATCGTAACCGGCGTAGACATTGCGCCGAATCTGCTGGCGACGGCGCGCGCGCGCGCGTTGGCCAAATTCCCTTCTATTCAATTTGACGAAGGCGATGCGGAAGCCTTGCCTTACGCCGATGCCGCGTTTGACGAGGTCGTGACCATGTTCGGCGCAATGTTCGCTCCGCAACCAAAACTTGTCGCGGCGGAACTGGCGCGCGTCTGCCGGCCTGGCGGTCGCGTATCCATGGCGAACTGGACGCCGACAGGCTTTATCGGACAGGTTTTCAAAGTCACCAGTTGGCATGTGCCGCCTCCGCCGATGCCTTCGCCGTTGCTGTGGGGCGACGAAACGACTGTGCGCGAACGATTCCGTGACGAATTCACCAATCTGCAATTCAACCGGCGAACCCTGAACATGGCCTTTCCGATGACGCCGTCCGATGCAGTCGAATTTTTCCGTACCTGGTATGGCCCCACGCTGCGCGCGTTTGCGTCGCTGGATGAAACGGGACAGGCGGCATTGCGCCGCGACCTGGAACAGCTCTGGACAGAGCATAACCGCGCGACAGACGGCACAACGTGTATTCCCGCTGAGTATCTGGAAGTCCAGGCCATACGCGCCTAACCAGAAAATCCCCAACCCACAAATACAACCATTTTTACTAAAAGAAGGAGAGACTCAATGACGACCGCAACACAAAGACAAACCAGCAAAAAACCAACTTACAGTTACCAGGAAACGCTGGCCGCTTCGCAAAAGGCGAACTGGCGCATTGAAGATATCATCGGTGGAGACAAACAGCTCGGGTTCACACAGCCGCTGATGCCCGAATCGTTTGCCCGCGTGGAAGAACTGAGCTTTTTGACAGCCGACGAAAAGCTGAAGCTGAATCAGATTCGCGGCTTCGATTACCTGTGCGCCTTTGGGCTGGTTGAAGAATTCATTTTGCCCTTCGTGCTGGATCACGCTCGTCCGCAATTGAATGGCGACGATTATCGCGTCCGCGCTTTTCTGCAATTTGCTGGCGAAGAAGCCAAACACATCCATCTGTTCAAAAAATTCCGCGAGGAATTTGAAGCGGGATTCGGAACCGAATGTCTGTTTATCGGCCCGCCGGATGAGATCGCCAAGGCCATTCTTGCCCATGATCCATTGGCCGTGGCCATGGTCATCCTGCATATCGAATGGATGTCCCAACGCCATTACACCGAAAGCATTCACGACAACCAGCAGCTTGACCCGCAGTTCAAGAGTCTGCTGAAACATCACTGGATGGAAGAAGCGCAACATGCCAAGCTGGACACGCTGATGGTCGAAGCATTGGCGGAAGGGCGCAGCGAAGCGGAATTGAACAAGGCGTTTGATGAATACCTGGAAATCGGCGGCTTTCTGGACCAGGGGCAACGCCAGCAGGCGGAATTCAACCTGGAAAATCTGCAACGCAGCACAGGCCGCACGCTGACAGAAGATGAACGCGCCGAATTCATCACCAAGCAACACCAGGCGCTGCGTTGGACCTTCCTGGGTTCCGGCATGACGCATCCAAACTTCCAAAATACACTCGAACGCCTTTCGCCAACTCTGCGACACCGCTTGGAAGAAGTTGCGCCAGTTTTCTGTTAAAACCAGCCACCAACTTTCACAGGCAGCAAAAGAAGAACCGGCTGATTGGTGCGGGCGGCAAGATCGCACCAATCAGCCGGAAAGAAGACCTTATGCTCTTATCGCACACCAGACAGGCGATCCTGTATGCGACTCTCCTGCTCTGCGCCATAAGCATCACGCCCAAAGCCATTGGAACATCTCAGAATACAAAAAAGCTCAAAAGCAAAACGCCAGTTTCCATACCACGCGCGGCGGAACACATCACAGCAGAGCAACTGAAAGATTACGTGGACTTCATCGCTTCAGACGAATTGGAGAGCCGCGATACGCCTTCGCGTGGACTGGACCTTGCGGCCAAATTCATCGCCTTGCATCTGTCTCGCTGAAAGCTGAAGCCAATGGGTGATCAGGGACGTTACGAATGCGCTGGCCTGTCTATCGCATTCATAACGTCCCTCTTTCTTATACACGTTTCAGCCAAAACAGCCCTTCAATACAAAAGAAAATTTCTTTCCTTCCGGCAATTCCAGCCTGCGTTTTCGCCTGAGTAAGTGGAAACGCAATACGCGACACTCACAACAAAATCAGCAGCGGACGAAATGCAGCGCCGCTCAAACATCGGAG
>CAYLJQ010000076.1:0-16028 GCA_964383955.1 uncultured Heliomicrobium sp.
GAGATCAGCATAAATTGCGGCATTGGTGTTTCTCCTTGTGTAGCAGATGAATTTGCGAACGGTCACAAACCGTTGCAGAAGCAGGCAATGTGGGAGCAGCATTTTACGCTCCCACGCCCTTTTCGACCTATAGACGAATCAGGTTTGCGGATTTCGACAGGGTAAGAACTTATTTTATAAACCAGGAATGATGACCCGCTTGCTACCGCGCACGGTACTGATCCGTCTAGCCGGAATGAGCGACGGCCAGAAATTCAGATCCCAGTTCAGTCAGATGGGTTTTCACGAAGTGGCGGACTTCGGCTGGCGTATTTAGCGAAAGAGCTTGCGAAGCGAAGCGTTCGGCGTCGGCCAGTTTGATCGAACGCACAAGACGGCGAATGGCGGGAATGGCGCTGGGCGTCATGCTCAAATCGCGCAGACCCAATCCTAGCAAAAGGAGCACTTGCGCCGGGTTCGAAGCCATTTCTCCGCAAAGGTTGACGGGAATCTGCATTTTTTGGGCAGCTTCAGCCACCCATTTGATGGCTATCAGCACCGCCGGATGCATGGGATCAAACAACGAACTGACATATTCATTGCCACGATCAACCGCCAGCAGGCTTTGAATCAAATCGTTGGTTCCCAGACTGAAAAAGTCCGCTTCACGCGCCAGAGCTTCGGCCATCATCACGGCGGCGGGAACTTCGATCATGACACCGATTTCAATGTCCGCTTCGTGCGGAACCTTGTCGGCGCGCAATTCGCGTTCGACATCCGCAATGATGCTTTTTGCCTGACGGACTTCATCCACGTTGGAAATGAAAGGAAGCAGAATTTTCAGTTTGCCGTGTGATGCGGCGCGCAAAATGGCTTTGACCTGGGTGCGAAAGATGGGCTGATTTCTGAGCGACAAGCGAATCGCGCGCAGCCCCAATGCCGGATTTCGCTCCGGCTTAAACCCTTCCAGATTCAGTTTGTCGCCGCCCAAATCGAAAGTACGCACAACCGCGCCTTCTTCGCCCACCATTTCAGCCAGAAACTTATATGCTTCGTATTGCTCTTCTTCGGTCGGCAAGCCCGTTGCCGCTTGCGCATACAGGAACTCCGACCGATACAGCCCCACGCCAGCGGCGTTGAACCGTTTGTAAGCGTCAATTTCTTCGATCAGTTCGATATTCGCGCGCAGCCGAATTTCGCAGTTGTCCACGGTGATGGCCGGCAACTCGCGCTCTTCGATGTCGTGCAACGCCTGCTGCTTCTGGCGCTGCAATTCTTCCGTATAAAAGATCAGCGTTTCCGGCGAAGGGTTCAGAATCACCGTGCCTGCGGTGCCGTCAATGATGACTGTTTCGCCCGAACGAACGTGTTCCGTGATGCCGCGAATGCCAACCACGGACGGGATGTTGACGCTGCGCGCAATGATGGCCGTATGGGAAGTCCAGCCTCCAATGCCGGTGACAAATCCCAGCACGTTGCGCGGATTCAAATCCGCCGTCACGGAAGGAAGCAAATCGTCGGCAACGATGATTGAATTGTTCGCCAGGTCGTTCAGGCTGCGTTGTTCTTTGCCGGAAAGAATTTTGGTGATTCGGTAGGCGACGTCTTCGATGTCGCTGCCGCGTTCGCGCAAATAATCATCTTCAATCTGGCCGTAAACATCCAGCAAATGCTGGGTTACGTCACGAACAGCCCATTCGGCATTGGCGTGATTGACGCGAATGAAGTTTTCGATCTGACGGCCAAGCGTGCGATCTTCCAGCATCAACAAGTGCGCTTCCAGAATGTACGCGTGTTCAGAAGCGAGCGCCGTGCGGACGCGTTCAATGTCTTTTTTGACCTGCGCCTGGGCTGCGCGAGCAGCGTCGCGAAAGCGCAAAATTTCGGCTTCGAGTTGTTCTTTCGGCAGAAAAACACGGACGATGCGTCCGCGCGGGTCGTCCACAAGAAAGGCGTTGCCAATCGCGACACCCGGACAAACACCAACGCCTTCAAATCTTTTTTCGGGGACTTTTTTCATCAAATACCCCTCTCACTCTTCGCCGAATTTATCGGCGATTAACTTGCACAACGCCGCAATTGCAGATTCTTCATCCGGTCCTTCGGCGGTGATTTCAATTTCCGTGTTCTGGGTGGCCGCCAGCAGCAATACGCTGAAGATGCTTTTGGCATCGGCGTTTTTTTGCCGGGCGGCAATCGAAATCCGGCTTTGAAAGCTGGAAGCCAGCTTGACCAGTTTGGCGGCCGCGCGCGCATGAAGCCCCAGCCGATTGACAATGATTACTGTGCGGTTCTGCATCTTTACGAAATGCGATAGCGAAAACGCGAATTGCGGATGATGGATTGCGGCGATCGTTATGATCGTCACTGTTTGCCAGGCAAAAGGACTTCGCTGGCCAGATAAATGGTGTTCTTGCCCTGATCGCGAACTCGGCGCGCGGTTTCCACCAAAGTTTCATCGGGTTGCTGGTCGGCCAGTCGCAAAATCATTGGCAGGTTGACGCCTGTAACGACTTCAATCGGAGCGCGTCCCAAAAACGTGCTGGCCAGATTGGTCGGCGTTCCGCCGAACATGTCTGTCAGAACAACCACGCCCGAACCTTGATTGACGCGTTCAATGGCTTTGCCGATTTGTTCGCGCGCCGTTTCAACGTCGTCGTGCCAGCCGATGGAAATCGCCGTCACGTGATGGATGTCACCGACAATGGTTTCCGCGGCACTGACCAGTTCAGTCGCCAGATTTCCGTGAGTAACAACTACGCCGCCGACTAATGGCATAAACACCTCTGCTTGCTGGGTTGTTTAATCCACCGGCAAAACCGTGCCGATGATGTTGTAACCGCCGTCAACGTAAATGATCTCGCCAGTGACGCCGCGACTGAGCGAGCTAACCAGATAAAGCGCCGTATCGCCGACTTCGGCTTGTTCCGTTGCGCGGCGCAGCGGTGCGATTTCGCGGTGACGATCCACCACTTTAGTGATGCCCGAAACTCCGCGAGCCGCCAGGGTGCGAATCGGCCCGGCGGAAATCGCATTGACGCGAATTCCCTTCGGCCCCAAATCATAAGCCAGGTACCGCACCGAAGCTTCCAGCGCCGCTTTGGCCACGCCCATGACGTTGTAATGCGGCACGACGCGTTCCGCTCCCAGGTAACTCAGCGTGATGATCGAACCGCCTTCGCCCATCAACGGTAAAGCCGCGCGCGATGTGGCAACCAACGAATACGCGCTAATGTCCAGCGCCGTCTGAAATCCCGCGCGTGACGTGTTGACGAATTCGCCGGTCAATTCTTCGCGCGGCGCATAGGCCACGGAATGAACCAGAAAATCCAGCTTGCCCAGATCGGCTTCGACGCCTTTCATCATTGCGGCAATTTCGTCATCGCTGCTGACGTCGCATTGATACGCCGTCGCCCCAGGCAGCGTTTTGGCCAATTCCTCTACATTGTCTTTCAGGCGTTCGCCCTGATAGTTGAATGCCAGCCGAGCGCCTTCGCGCGCCGCCGATTGCGCAATCGCCCAGGCGATGCTGTGTTTGTTGGCGACGCCCAGAATCAATCCGTTTTTGCCTTCCAGCAACATTGCGGTTCTCCCAAGTAATTTTTTTGAGTTATTGATGGCCGAAGATAACACGATTGAGCCAGTACCGCGACTGCTTCCGGAGCTTAGTTTGGTACGTAACCTGGCAAAACCAATTGCAGTTTTTGCGAGAAATCCAGCGCTGCTTTTCGGGCAAACTCTTCTGCTCCGTCGCCTTTGTTGATCGGCACAATCACACGAACCAGCGCGCCGTCAGTTCGTCCAAGCCACATCGCATCCTTGATCGTATCCAGCCGCGCTCGATATTCGCCAGCAATCATTTTTCCGCGCCCTTGATACCAATACAGTGCCAGCATCTGCGTGCCATCTTTTTCAATTCGGTATTCGTTGGCTTCACTATTTTCGCCAAATTTTTGCTGACGATAATTCCCCATCGTCCAGCCTGCGCCGGGAATGCAGTTCTGTGGGGAATGAAACGTTTGCCGATGGCGTTGGCTGTTGTGAAAGGCAATGAACAAATACGCGTACGCCTGTCCGTTTGAATACGTCCGCGACAGATAATCGTCAGCGGCCAGTTCGCGCTCGGTTCTGTCGTCCAGCGTTTGCACTTCAACCTGCCGCCAGGAATCAAGCTCAACAGGAAATTCAGACAGCACAGTTCGCGGCGGCGCGTGTTCCTGCTCACCGGCTCGCGCCAGATAAAAACCGCTTCCCGCCATCATCAACAGAAGCATCACCATCGCCCAATAGCCAAACCATTTCCCCACGAAGCCACGCGAAGGTTCACGAAGAAAAACCAAATTGCTTTTTCCAGCCTTCGTGTTTTCTTCGTGTGCTTTCGCGGGAGAAAAAAAGCGCTCCGCCAAATTCAAAGCCTGAGCCAGCACCAGCAACAATCCGACGGCAACCAGAAACACCACCAAACCGGAAAAGCTGTGCAGAAACCCTTCAGCGGCTTTGACGCCCTGGTAATGCGCCAGTACGCCTGTTCCGGCAACGCGCGCTGCATTTGCAAGGACGGCAATCGGAATCACCGCCACGACCAACACGATTCGCCGCCACCAGCGAGTTTCCGCAAAGTACGCATACACCACAGCAAGCGCCGCCAGCGTCACCAGTGAACGAATGCCGCTGCACGCTTCGACGACTTGCAGCTTCATCTGCGCCAGTTCGATGACGTTGCCTTCGCGCAAAGCCGGAATGCCGAACAGCTTGATGGCTCGCGTGGCGTAATCTGATGCGATCAGTTGCAACGGAAGAGCGATTTGATTGAAAACGATGTTGGGAACAGGCAGAGCAAACAGCAGCAAGCCAATTGGGAACAGCAACTGGCGCAACCAGGCGAAACCGCCGAAGTAAACCGTCAAGCTCACGAGTGACAAAACCAACGACAGCCGGGTGATGTAGAGTTCCGCGCCCATCACCCCGGCAAACAGCATCAACGCCGCCAGCAACATCAATGCGCCGCCGATCAACCGGCGCGGTTCGACAGGCAAAGCCAAAAGCCTTTCGCGCTTCGCCCAGATTGCGTAGCCGCTGATGATCGGAATCAAAAATCCGTGCGAGTAGTTTTCATCAACGCGCCAATCATCCACCAAGCGCCGCAGCACGTCGTGATAAACCGCCACCCAGGCCAGGCCGATAACAACAATCCACCAGAGGGTTTTTCGTTCGATGCGAATCATTTTTCGAACGATTCTCGAATCTGCTGGACGTTCCAGCCTGCGCCAAGCGCCAGCATCAGCTTGATGCGCGCTTTGTGGCTGGGCAACATTCCGCCCAGAATTGCGCCGATGCGTTTTAACTGTTTGCCCGCGCCGTCATAAGCATACGTATCCAAAACGCGCCCGCGTGGACAGCGCGAAGTGATCACCACCGGCAGCCCGGCTTCAATCGCACGCTGAATTGCCGCCATCGCCGGAACCGTCACGTTGCCGCGCCCCAGGCCTTCCACGACCAAAGCGCGCGCGCCGTCGTCAATCGCAAAGTTGATAAACCGGCCATCGGCTCCGGCAAACATCTTGATGATGTCCACGCGGCTTTCGGCTTTATCTGTGGCGATGTGTTCGCGCTCAAACGGGCGGCGCATAAGAATCACGCGATCTTTGTCCACAAAGCCCAGCGGTCCAAAATCACGGCTTTGAAAGGTGTCCGTGGATTCGGTGTGTGTCTTGGTCACTTCGGCGGCAGAAATGATTTGGGAATTCATGGCGACCACCACGCCCAGGCCACGCGCTTGCGGGTCAACGGCCACGCGAACCGCCGCCGCCAGATTTTCCGGCCCGTCCCAACTCAGCTCTGAACTGTTCCGCATTGCGCCAATGAACACCACAGGCTTTTCCGCGTTGAGCACCAAATCCAGAAAGTACGCCGTTTCTTCCAGCGTGTCTGTTCCATGCGTGACGACCGCGCCAACAATTTGCTCCTCGCGGAGCTTTTCCCTGACGGCCACAGCCAATTCCATCATCCGCTGCGGCGTCCAGTGCGGCCCCGGCAAGCGGTCGAAGTTGATCAGATCAAACTCGGCAAGGTCATTCAGCCCCGGCACTTGCGCAATAATCTCTTCGCCGGACAGCATCGGAATCGCGCCGCCCGTCGCCGGATCAATCCGCATGGAAATCGTGCCGCCCGTGAAGAAAGTTGCGAGGCGTGGTTTCATTGTGAAATCTCTCTGGAAAGTTGTAAGTCGAATTGAGTCGCGATTATCTGTGAACCGCCAAAACTCAACAAGCAACTTCCCTCAATCATTTTCCAAGTGGCACACGCAGCAAATGGCCCAGGTACACAAAATACAACTTGCCCGCTGCCGCATCCGCCCAGGTGTCGGCGCTGTTCAGGCGAATTTCCGGCAGTTCGACAACCGGCGTGAAGCTGAAAGTTCGCGTGTCGTAACGGCCAAAGGTCGTGGCTTTTTTCTTAGCGTCATGAAGAGCGGCCCAGAATTCGTTGGGTTTATCCGTCGCTTGCAAGGGGCGATTGAATGCATTCATCAGCGGACGGAATTCGCCTTTGACGGGTTGGGTCATTCCCGTTGCCGCATCCAGCAGGTAAAAATTGCCGCCGCTGACATCCGGGCGATATTGATACTGGTATTGGCTGAGCAGCAGTTTGTTGTGCGCGGCAATGTGGGCAACGGGAAAAAGATCATTCGTTTGCGCCAGATTGATAGGAAATTCACGGCCTGACGGTAATTGAATACGAACCAAACGGGTTTCGTAATTGTCTTCGGATTGAATCGTTTTTTTCGCGATCAGCCATTTACCGTCGGCAGTCAGAACCTGATTTCCATAAATGCCCGCAGCAATTTTCACTGGCGATTGGCCATCTTCAAACTTCCAGATTCCCGGTTCGCCTTCGACATTCGACTGGGCGAACCAGGCATTGCCCAGTTTGGCGCGCGGATCGAACATCGCGCCGAATTTCATTCGCGATTCTCGAACCCATTCGCTTCGGTTCCAAACCATGCTTCCGGGCTGACAATTGGGCGGCTCATCCACGGGCGCTCCCAAGCGTCCGTCAACCAGTTCGCGCCATTCAAAGCCTTTTTCCGGAGTCAGATTCGGATTCTCGTTTTCGACCGAAACCATGACGCGAAGCTGCCCGGCTTCCTGACAAATCGCATAAACCTGGCGTTTGTCTTCGGCCACCAAAACTTCGACGCCGGGAATCTTGTCTTCCAGGGCGTACCGCAATTTGAATTCGCCAGTGCGGCTCAGGCGATAAAATAATCCGGCAAGTTGTTCCTGCAAGGTGGCGTCTTTTTTGGGCGTGCGTCCGATCTGATTCAGCCGAATTCTGCGACCGCCATCTTTCGTCAACCGCAGATATTCAAAATAAGACGGCGCTGCGTGATGCGAAAGAAGCGGATCACCGAGCCAATTCACCGGTTTCATGCCATCAACATCTTCGCGCGCAGTAAACTCTTTCAGTTCCTGTAGTTCGCCTGCCGTCAGCAATCGCATCTGGCGGCGTCCTTCGGCCTGTTGCAAGCTGATTTCCGCGTGGGTTCCGGCAGCAGTTTTACGAACTTTGACGATAATGCTGTTGAACATTTCAGGGCTTTGGCTGGGGACGACGGCGTAAATTTCTTCCGGGCCTTCGGGACTGCGAACCTCTTTCCGCATTTTTTCTTCCCAAGTGTAAATCGGCGGTGACATGCCCGGCGGCATATCCAAGTTGAATTGTTCGCCCAGAATTTTCGCCTCGCCAGGATGCCGCGCCCAAATCAGCTTGCGCGCTTCGGCGCTGTCTTCCACTTCCAGATAGCTTTCGGCGGCAGCGGCAATCGCCGTCCCCTGAACGGCATTCGCATTCATGAGTTTGCCGACAATTTCAACCGGCAGTTTTTCGCGCGTGTAACGGGCTGCGACCAGCAAGGCCTGTTGAGCGTTTGCGTCCTTTCCCGACAGCACGGCCAGGCGCTTTTCTTCTTCGTTCAGAATTGCTGCCGCAAGCCCGGTTTGATAACCGCCCTGCTTGAACAATTCTTCCAGCTTATCGCCAACACGCTTTCGCATTTCGGCGCGCGATTCCAGGACGGTTTTCAGCATTTCAACATCCACCCAGCCTTCGGCAATATAATCGGCAAGGTTCAGGTCGGCGACGATCCCGCTGGATTGTTGGGCGATCGCCAGAATTTCTTTAGCCAATTGCGGCTGCGTTTTTCGTAAAGCCTTGGCGCGATCAAATAGCAGCGTCGCCAAAGAATCGGGAATTTCCACGTCTTCGCTTTCGGCGTAAACCGCGCCGATGCTGACGGGCAATGGCAAACTTCTTTCCGAACCGCCCTGGCGAATGTCGCTGATTTCCTGGCGGCCTTCCTCAGTCAGACTGCGTTTGCAGTACGCCTCTATAGCGGCTGAAGCTTCGGCATCCGCAAATCCGCCGAGTTCGGCCAATGCGACGATGATGCTTTCGCGAAGCATTTCGTCATTTTCACGATTGAGCGCGCGGCGAAGCGCAGGAATCGCCTGTGGATTTTTGTATCGAACCAGGGCCGCAGCGGCGATTGCGCGATTTTCCCGCGCCTGATCGTAATCCAGCACCCAGATCAGTCCCGGCACGCTTTCAGGCAAATCCAGTTTGGCAAGGCTTTCAATGTACGACCAACGTCCTGTTTCACCGGCCCAATCCGGCTGGCCAAGCCAGGGCAGCAAGGCCCGCACAGCTTGCAACTGCGATTCTTTTGATCCGCTTTGGTTGGACAGAAACTGAACCAGACAACTAACCGCCGCCAGGTGAACAATACGGTCGCTGTTCCCCACCAAGCCAACGACAACGGAAACCAGGCTGGAATCGCCGGTGAACAACGGCGCCCACAGAAAATTCATTCCCACTTCTTCATCTGCACTAGAAAACGGAATCTTTTTTCGCGCGCCTTCTTTAGGCTCGGCTTTTGAATTGTCTTCTGCTTTTTTCTCTTCCAGCCGGATGCCGGACAAGGTCGGATCAGCGAACAACGAAACATACCATTCGTCACGCCCGCTCCATTCCGTTCCCATCAGGCTGTCCAGCGCCGCTTGTCTGGCCGGATACGCCGCCGACCGGTTGGCGACAATTGCTTTTAACTGCGCGCGAATCGCTTCCGCCTGGGAGGAACCATTCGACCGGCTGGCCTGGCTGTAAAGCAACGCCTGTCCCTGAATCGCAATATGCGGCAATGGATTTGCAGCCATTTCTTCGACAAATGGTTTTGCCGTTTCCCAATCAAGCCTGATCAGCGCGCGCAGCGAAGAGAGGTCGGAATAATTGAACTTGGACAAGTTGCGAACGTCGTTAACCAGCTCTTCGCGAAAATAGGAGCTGCTCTGTTTCAGCTTGAAGCGAATGACGTTTTTCCAGTTTGCATGATCGGCGGGATCATCGTTGAGCATTTTATACAATCGGTCATAGGTATCCGGCGTGTCAGGCAGCAAGCTTGGCATCGTCAGCGACAACCACGGGCGATTTTCAAACACTTCCAGAAATCGTTCGCGGACTTTATCGGAAGGTTTCAGGCTGCCGCCTTCAAACTCCGAATAGCCACGCGTGGCCCAATACGCCAGCAGTTTTTCAATCGGCGCATCATCCGCAGGCGGCTTTTCTTCCTTGGAATCGGCGGGTTCGCCTGCCGCTGCTTCTTGTTCGTCAGGCGAATCAGGATCAAGCGGGCGTTCCGCCAACAAATCCTTGATGGCAGAGGCAATTTGATCGGCTCGCTGCGGTTTCCTTGGCTGAACCGGCTGGCGCGTTTGCGCCAGCAAAGATTGCGGAATGGCCAAGAGTAGGATGAATAAAACCGTGAGTGGCTTCCGTGGCGGAACCGATTGCATAACGTTTGATACCTCTGATTGTGTTGCGAACACTCGCCGTACTGGCGCACGTGTCATATCATCACGGGGCGAGACTGCATTATGAACAAAAAGACGGTTACGACGAAATCAGAAAAAAATTTGCCTTTGCGCAATGACATTCGCCGCCTGGGCAATTTGCTGGGAGAAACGCTGAAACGATTGGGCGGAAAAAAGCTCTTCGACAACGAAGAGCGCGTCCGCGCCTTGTGCAAACAGCTTCGGGCCAAACATTCGTCTGAAACTGAACGCCGGTTAAAACGGTTGTTGCATGGCCTGAGCGCGGACGAAGCCATCAGCGTTATCCGCGCATTTTCAGTGTATTTTCAACTGGTCAACATTGCCGAACAGCATCACCGCATTCGCCGCAAACGGTTTTACGAATTGCATACGCCCGACCAACCTCAGCAAGGTTCCATTGCCGAAACCTTTCAGCGAATCAAAGCCGAAAACTCCAACTTGCCCGAAAGCGAATTGCGGCGGCGAATGCAGCGCGTGCTGGACGGTTTGGAAATCGTCCCGGTGATGACCGCGCATCCGACCGAAGCCGCGCGCCGAACGCTGCTGGAGAAACAGCGCAGGCTTGCGGATTTGCTGTCGGCGCTTGACGAAGCGAATCTTCCCCACCGGCGACAGGAAGAACTGGAATTGCGGCTTGCCGCTGAAGTCGAATCTATCTGGCAAACCGACGAAGTTCGCCACACGCAATTGCAGGTCCTGGATGAAGTCAACAACGCGCTCTATTACTTCGACGCTACGTTGTTTGATTCTGTTCCGGCCTTGCTGGAAGAACTGGAATTCCAAATCGGCAAAATTTTTCCTGGCGTGCGTTTGCGTGACGGCTTTGTGCCGCTTCGATTTGGTTCATGGGTTGGCGGGGATCGCGACGGAAATCCGAACGTTACGCCCGAAGTAACCTGGGAAACCTTGCGATTGCAGCAGCGGTTGGCGCTTCGAAAATATCTGGCCGAAGTGGCTGATCTTTCGCGCCGGTTAAGCGAATCGGTTCGCTTCGCGCCGCCCAGTCCCGAACTGCAAGCTTCCATCGAACGCGACAAACGCGAAATGCCGCGAACGGCGGAAGAAGTTTTCCAGCGAAACCCCGAAGAACCATATCGGCAAAAACTTTCGTTTGTGTATCGGCGGTTGGATAACACTTTGCAGCGCAACCGCGACCTTGCCGGAGCATTGCGAATCGAAACGCCAAACCAGTTGATTTCCATTCGCCCGGCGCTGCCGATCATTGCCGCGCTGACCAAATCAGCCAAACCCGCCGAAGGCATTTATAAAACTGCCGCAGAATTGTGGAAAGACTTGCGGCTGGTGCGTGACAGTTTGCAATCCGACAATGCCAGCCTGGCTGCGCGTCAGGTTGATCGCCTGATGCGGCAAGTCGCAGTTTTCGGCTTGCATCTGGCGGCGCTGGATTTGCGCCAGCACAGCCAGCGACACCTGTCAGCACTGACGGAAATTACAGCCGGATTGCGGCTTGAAAAAGATTACGCAGCGATGAATGAAGCGGAGCGCGCCGAATGGCTGACGGCAGAACTGTCCACGCCTCGTCCGCTGGTGGCAACCGACGCGCATTACACGCCGGAAACCACGGAAACGCTGAATGTGTTCCGTGTTGCGCGCCGCGCGCTGGAGGAAATCAGCCCGCGCGCCATTCGCACGTACATCGTCAGCATGACGCAGCAGGCCAGCGATTTGCTGGCAGTGTTGGTGCTGGCGAAGCAAGCCGGTTTAGGAGACGGGATGGAGAGACGGCGGGATGTAGAGACAGAGGGACGGAAAAAGAATGAAGGCCGCAACGACGAATCTACCGCGTTGGGCGCTCAATCCTTCAATCCTTCAATCCCTCAATCCGGTATCGCGGTGGCCCCATTGTTCGAAACCATTGACGACCTTCGCCGTGCGCCCAATGTGATGCGGCAGTTGTTTGAAAATCCGGTGTATCGCCAGATGCTGAAATCGCAGGACAATTTGCAGGAAGTGATGATCGGCTATTCCGACAGCAGCAAGGACGGAGGCATTCTGACTTCCAGTTGGGAGCTGTATAAAGCCCAGGAACAATTGTGGAAAGTGGCGCGCGAACACGGTGTGGCGTTGCGGCTTTTTCATGGGCGAGGCGGCACCGTCGGTCGTGGTGGCGGGCCCAGCCACGAAGCGATTCTGGCGCAACCGCGCGGCACCGTCGCCGGACGCATCAAAATCACAGAGCAAGGCGAAGTCGTTTCTTCAAAATACAGCTTGCCGGAAATTGCCATGCGCAGCCTGGAGCTGACCACAGCAGCCGTCATCGCCGCCAGTTTGCCGCACGAAGAAAGCCGCAACCGCCAACTGGAAAACTGGGAAACCGTGATGGAAACCATTTCCGAAACGGCGTTTGCCACGTATCGCCGCTTTGTGCGCGAAACTGAAGGCTTTATGGATTACTTTTCGCAGGCGACGCCTGTCGAAGAGTTGCAGCATTTGCGGATCGGTTCGCGCCCGGCCAAGCGCAAACAAGGTTCGAAAAGCCTGGACGATTTGCGCGCCATTCCCTGGGTGTTCGGCTGGACACAAAGCCGCCATTTGCTGCCCGGCTGGCTGGCCGTCGGCACGGCTCTGGAAAATTTCATTGCGCAAAGCCCGCGTAAAAATCTGGCTTTGCTGCGGGAAATGTATGCGCGCTGGCCGTTCTTTCACAGCACGATTTCCAACATCGAAATGACGCTGGCCAAAGCCGATTTCCAGATTGCCCGGCAATACGCCCAGCGCTTGCCCGACAAAACGCTGGGCCAGAAGATTTTCAAAATGCTGGAAACGGAATACCAGCGAGCTTGCCGAGTGGTGCTGCAAATCACAGAGGAAAAACACCTGCTGGATAAATCGCCCGTACTGCAACGTTCGATTGAAGTGCGCAATCCTTATGTTGATCCGATGAGCTATCTGCAAGTCGAATTGCTGGTTCGCAAGCGCAACAACACATTGTCAGCCGAAGATCATGAAAAACTGCTGTACGCCATTCTGCTGACGATCAACGGCATCGCTGCCGGAATGCGCAATACGGGCTAAAGCACTCGACTCAACAAGAACAGCCAGAGCAGAAAGGATGGGACCACAGATAAACACGGATATCCACAGATAAACACAGAGCAATTAGGTGATTGATCTGTGCCAATCTGCGTGAATCTGTGTTTATCCGTGGTTGATACTTACCCTAATTGATTGCTTTGAGATGTGCCTATTGTTGCCAGCCGCCTCCCAGCGCTTTGTACAGTTGAACCAGCGACAACAATTCATCCCGTCTGATTTGCGCCAGGCTTAATTCTGCATTGAACAGATCGCGGTCAGCATCCAGCGCATTCAGCAGCGTGTCCACGCCACCGCGATATCGCAGATAAGCCAGCCGCGAACGGTCGCGCAAAGTCGTCACCAGCAATTGGCGCTGCTCGCTGACTTCCCGGACCTTGCGATACTGAACCAGCGAATCTGAAACTTCGCGGAAAGAGGTTTGAATGACTCTTTCGTATTGCACCAACGCAATCTGCTGCTGCGCTTCGGCCAGTTTGACGTTTGACCGAAGCCGTCCCGCGACAAACAGCGGCTGCGTGATTTGCGGAGCAAAGCTCCAGGTGCGGCTGGGGCCGCTGAACAGGGTGTTCAATTGATTGCTCTGCCCGCCCAAAAACCCCGTCAAACTGATTTGTGGAAAGTAGGCTGCTTTGGTGACGCCGATGATTGCGTTCGCCGCAATCAGGTTCTGTTCCGCCGCGCGAATGTCTGGCCGCCGTTCCAACAAAGCTGACGGCAATCCAGGCGGCACCGATGGCGGTTGCTCCTGCGCGGTCAAGCGGTGGCCACGAGCGATTTCCGCAGGGCTTTTGCCAAGCAGCAAGCTGATTTGATTTTCTGTCTGCTCAAGCCTGCGCTCGATGTCGGCAATAGATTGCGTCGCGTTATAAACCAACTGCTCCCCTTGGCGAACATCCAGCATGGTGGCGACGCCGCCTTGTTCGCGCACTTTGATCAGCCGCAGAGATTCTTGCCGCGAAGCCAGTGTGCGTTTGGAAATTTCCAGTTCTTCATCCAGTTCCAGCAAGTTGAAATAAGACGAACTGACATCGCCAACCAGCGTCGTCACCACGGCTTTGCGATTTTCCTCCGCTGCCAGCAAATCTGCGCGGGCGGCTTCAGTTGCGCGGCGCAATCTTCCCCAGACATCCAGTTCAAACGACAGCAAGTTAATCGCAACGTTGCCGAAATTGCGTTCCTGACTGGCTCCTTCCGGCAGTGCAAAACTGCCGTTGCGCGCATTGCGCAGCGTCGTCACATTTGCGCCGACGGTAATGCCCGGATACTGGTCAGAGCGCGTAATGCCCAGATTGGCTCTTGCGGCATCCACCCGCACCACGGCTTCGCGCAGGTCGTAATTCTGAACGAGCGCTGTGCGGATCAATCCCTGCAACTGATCGTCTTTGAACAGTTCGAACCACTTCAAATCGGCCAGTGAAGTTGGATCAGCAGGCGGCGCAGCGTCAGGACTGCCCCGAAAAACATCCGGCGGTTTGACAGCAGGCCGGTTGTATTTCGGGCCAACCATGCAACCGGTAAGTAAACTGGCCATCATCGTGATCGCAATCAATCGTTTTTTCATTTTATCCTTCTCCTGATTTTTCCTAGTCGCCAGTGCTGTCGCCGGTCGCCGGTTCGGGCGGAGGAGTGATTGACACTTTTTCCTTGCCGCCTCCGGATAGCTTTTCCACGACGTAAAACGTCACCGGAATCAAAAAGACGCCGATGATGGTTGCGACCAGCATCCCAGCAATTACAACCGTGCCAAGCACTCGCCTTCCCGCCGCGCCCGACCCTGAAGCAGTCCACAACGGCACGCAGCCCAAAATAAAGGCGAACGAAGTCATCAGAATCGGACGCAATCGTAAGCGTGCGCCTTCCAGCGCGGCGTCCACTAGATTGCGGCCTTTTTCCAGTTCAGCCTTGGCGAACTCCACAATCAGGATTGCGTTTTTTGCCGCCAAACCAATCAGCACGATCAAACCAATTTGGGCATACACGTCCAGGTCGTACCCCCGAATCATAATGCCGATGAACGCGCCGAAAATTGCGATTGGCACGGTCAGCAGCACTGAAAACGGCAGCGACCAGCTTTCATAAAGCGCCGCCAGAATCAGAAAGACGAACACCAGCGACAACGCGAACGAAGTCAGCGCGCCACCGGAAGCCTGTTTTTCCTGATAAGACAAGTCTGCCCAGTCGTAGCCCATCTCCGCCGGAAGCGTGGTTTTCGCCACTTCTTCCAGCGCATCCATCGCCTGGCCGGAACTGTAACCAGGCGCGGCACTTCCCAGTACTTGAGCGGCTCGATACAGGTTGAAGCGGTTTGTATATTCCGGTCCGCTGATGCGGCGCGTCGTCACCAGGGCCGACAGCGGAACCATGTTGCCGTCGTTGTTCCGCACAAAATAATTTTTGATGTCTTCATCGCTACGGCGCTCTTCACCTTCGGCTTGCAAAAAGACGCGCCACTGACGCCCAAAGCGATTGAACTGATTCAGATACAACCCGCCCAGAAAGGCTTGCAGCGTTTGATAAACATCCGCCACAGCGACGCCCTGCTTCAGCACTTTGTCGCGATCCACATCGGCGTAAATTTGCGGGATGGAAGCAGAAAATGCCGAAGAAACCCCGGTCAGTTCCGGGCGTTTGCGGCAAGCTTCCAGAAACTTTTGCAGGTTTTGATCCAGAAACTCGACTGAACCGCCGCTGCGATCTTGCAGCCAGAAGGAAAATCCTCCCGAAGCGCCAAGTCCCGGAATGGAAGGCGGCATGAAGGTAAAAGCCATTGCTTCCGGAATCTGTGCGGCCAGCGCGCCATTCAATTTGCCGACAATGGCTTTGGCTTCCAGTTCCGGCGTTTCACGCTGCGACCATGGTTTCAAACCAACGAAGAAAAACCCTTGGTAACTGGCCGAAACGCGCGTCAGCAGGCTGAATCCGCCGACCGTGTTGTAATACTGCACGCCATCAGTTTTGGCCAAAATGCCTTCGACTTTTTTCAGCACGGCGTCGGTTCGTTCCAGCGAAGCCGCCGGAGGAAGCTGCACGTTCAAGAAGACATAACCGTAATCTTCTTCGGGGAGAAAACTGGTCGGAAGACTTCTGCCCAACAATCCGCTC
>CAYLJQ010000077.1:0-15962 GCA_964383955.1 uncultured Heliomicrobium sp.
TGTTTCAGCCAGCCTCCTTTTCTGCCAGGGATATTCGCTTGCCGTTTCCAGGACAGGTTGGAAAACCTGTCCTACGTCCTCAGCCCCAGGAAAATGCGCGTTGCACTGCCGGAAGCATCAGAATTGTGAAATTGATCAGTGTAAACATCGTTGTCGTTCTCCTTCTTATTTGAATTTCAGTTTGATGATGTTGGCGGTTTTGCCGTCAACTTTGATTGCGACATCCACTTCGCCGGTTCCGGCCAGTTCCGCTGGGAGCAGAACGTTGATTTGATCCATTCCCACCAGTCCCGGGGATTCGCCTGCATAAAGCGGTTCGACTTCCAAACTTTCCACCTGCACCTTCACCTCTTCCATTGCGCTGCGATGACGGAACCCTGTGCCGAACAGAATCAGGTATACCTGTTCGCCCGGCGCGCTCAGCTCAATCGGCGCAGCCATAAATTTCTGCTGTTGCGGGTCGTAATAGGCGACCTGTTCGAACACCTGTTGGCCGTTTGCCCGCACCCGCAACGCAACGGCGGAAGCGAAGCCTTTGCCGCTGGCATCGGCGGTAAACATTCCCGGAGCAACTTTGGCAATTTCCGTCGAACCGGATCGGGATTGTCCGTCGGCGTTCCTGACGGTCACGACGGCTTTGCCATCGGCCAACCCGGCGGGCATCAAGTAATTGATTTGGTTTGGCGAAACGAAAAACAGTTCCGCCAGTTTTTCGTTGCCCTGGCTGTCGCGCACCGTCACGGTGCTTCCGCCCAGCGAAGTCGGCAACGGCAAGCCATTGGCAAAGGCCGTTTGTGTCGCCAATCCAGCGCCAAAGGCCGAGACGATGGATTCGGGCGCCAGCGCTTCGCCGTTGAAACTGGCGGATGACACATTGGCGACCGCGCCAAAGATCAAGAATTTCAATGTGTTGGAAATCAGATTGGCGGCGGTGTCGCGCACCAGCACATCCGCGGAACCTTCATTGGCAATGTCAGGAGCAGGAACAAAAACCTGCAACTGCGTTTTGCTGATGAACGTGGTTGGCCGGTCTGCGCCGTTCCATTGCACGCGGCTGGCTCCGTTGAAATTGTTGCCGTTGACCGTCAGCGTGAAGCTCGGATTCCCGGCAAACGTGGCGGCGGGAGCCAGGCTGGTTAAAATCGGCGCTTCTGTGGCCAATGCTTCCTGCGAAATCCCGAACGTTTTGCCCGCAATGGTTGCGCTTCCGCTGCGCGCCGCACCGGAGTTCGGAGCGACCGTGTAAGCGACCGTGCCTGTGCCTTGCCCCGTTGCGCCCCCGGTGATTGCAATCCAAGGATCGTTGCTGACTGCTGTCCATTGGCAGGCAAAGTTCGATGCTGTCACGGTCAATGCTCCGCTGCCACCGTTGGCATTGAAGTGACGTCCCAGCGGGCTGAGCGAATAACTGCATCCCGAAAGCTGCGTAACGGTCAGCGTATGACCTCCAGCGGTGATAGTTCCTGTCCGTTGCGGGCCATTGTTTTCGGCAACCGTATAAACCAGATTGAGAGAGCCAGTATGTTGCCCTCCATTGGGGAAGGTGATCCACGGAACATTGCTGGCCGCAGTCCACGAACAAGCGCTATTGCTTGCCGTCACCGCCAGACTTTGGTTGGCTCCCGCGGCGACCACTGTTCGTGTCGTATACCCCAGCGAAAACTGGCAACCCGAAGCTTGATTGACCGTCACGGCCAACACACCCGTTGCAGTGACGATGTTGATCACGCCTGAACGCGCAAGCCCTGTATTCGCGGAAACGCTGAACGGAACCGTGCCGGAGCCCAGCCCGTTTTTCGTGCCCGTCAACGTGATCCACGAAACCGATTCGCTGGCAGTCCAACTGCACGAAGTCGTGTTGGCAGCGATGTTGATATTGCTTTGACCACCCTGCGCGCTCATTTGCGTCGTTCCGGGGGTGACCGAGTAAGTGCAGTTGGCCGCTTGGAATGCTGTGAAATCGCGTCCGGCGATTTTGATGAACGCGGTTCGCGCGGCTCCGGTGTTATTGGCGGCCACTGTAACTTTCAAAGAGCCGCTGCCGTTGCCTGCCACGCGGCTCAGCGACAACCAGCTATATCCATCCACCGTTGTCCAGCCGCAAGGATCGCCCAAAGTTCCGTTGGCTGTGATGTTGACAGTGACTTCGCCGCCCGCTGCCGGAAACAGATGCACATCCGGCGAAATTGAAAAGTTGCAAGCGAACGCCACCGACTCCGGCTTCGGCGGCATTTCGGGCAAAGCCAATGCCTGAACACTCATCAGGCTTATCAAAAACAATACTGCCATCAACGCCTTACGGCGCAGGGATTGTGAATTCATAAAATTCCTCCTTCTCGTTTCTTCTCTATGTTCCGAACTTTTTCTGGCGACGCATGCCGCTGGTGTCTTTCGGATTTCTTTCTCTGACGGCGATGATCTTCGCGCACAAGGATCATCACGTCCCCGTTCGTTTGATAGGTTGAAGAAGAAAAGAAATTGGCGAGTAACGATTGAGGAGTGAAACGAAATTCCCTTCACCGCAGAGGCGCTTTCGAACGCTGAGCAAGCGCTGAACTGGTAAGTCTCTGCGTATTCTCTGCGGCACTCTGCGCCTCTGCGGTGAAAGGGTTCTCTCAGCAGTTTTATCTCTGAGTCGCTTTACCCCGTTTGAGTTGAGAGGGTGGAGAAAGTTTCCGTCAACGGCTGTTGCTGTCGGATTTGTGGCGATGGCGCAACCGCGGGTTTTCGGTTTCCGCTTTTTCCAGCCAGTGACGCTGGTTCATGGGCACGCGCAAGCTGATGACGGTTCCCTGCCCGAAGTCCGAAACAATTTCCAAAGTGCCGCCCAGCCGCTTTGCACGCATCCGAATGCTTGAGATTCCGTTGCCATCGCCGTCCGCATCCGAGCTTCGGCTGTGCATGGCGGACGGGTCGAATCCGCGCCCATTGTCTTTGACCGTCAGCGCCAGCCAGCGGCGGTCTGCGTCGAGTTCAATTTCAGCCAAGGTCGCGAGCGAATGCCGCGCCAGATTGTTGATGCACTCTTTGAAGATCAAATACACCTCGCGGCGCAGTTCCGTGCCCAGCCGGAAATCGTGCTCTTCGCCAGGCGCGCGAAATCGCAATTCGATGTTGCGCGCGCTGAGCATGTCGCTGGCAAACCGGCGGCAACGATGCGCCAAGTCTGTCAAATGTTCTTTCTTCGGATTGATCGCCCAGACAATGTCGCTCATTGCGTCCACCAGTTCCTGCGAAGCGCCGTTGATCGAAGCGATTTGCTGGCCGATGCGCAAATCCCCTGTGCCAATGCGCTGGCGAATGACTTCGGAAAGAATGGCGATGCGCGAAAGCCCTGAGCCAATGTCGTCGTGCAAATCCGTGGCGATGCGCATTCGCACCCGTTCAATTTCCAGCAACCGCAACACGCGATACTGCTCGAATCCGTACACCAGCGCCGCCAGCGCCAGCGCCGCCAGCGCCAAAAACCACCAGCGAAAATAAAACGGCGGCAAAATCCTGAAACCGACAGCCCCGATGGCGTTGCTGACCAAACCATCCGCACTCAGCGCACGCACCAAAAACCGGTAATGCCCTGCCGACAGATTGGCGTAGGAAATGCGGCGCCGGTCGGTGGGCGCGCTCCAATCGGAATCCGCACCTTCCAACTTATATTCAAACCGCAGTAATTCATTGGAGCCACTGCTCAAGCCGACAAACTCGATGTCCAGCTTGCTTTGTTCCGGCGTCAGTTCCGGCAACCGCAACTCTGTCGCGCCGCCGGGCGGCACGGTGTATTCGACGCCGGCAACATTCAACGCGCTGATATACACAGACGGCGGTGCAGGCGTTCGTTCCGCCACGGGCAACAACCGCAACAAACTGCCTTCCGTGCCGAACCACAGCGAACCTTGGCGATCTCGGAACGCCGCACGCAGTTGATGATTGGACGCGCCATCCGCCTGTCCAAAGTGTGTGACCGAAGCGGTTTGCGGATCGAAGCGAACCAGCCCGCGTCCGGGATATAAATAAATTCGCCCGACGTCGTCTTCCAGCAAAGCCATGCCAGCAATGTAATCCACCACGGAATTGAATTTCGGGTGCCGCACAAACCGTGGACGCGCGGAAGTCAGTTCTTCGACCCAGCCCAACTCGTTTGGTGTAACCATTCCCCACAATTTACCGCTGCGATCCCGATACAGTGTGTTCACATCGCCTTTGGGCAAACCGTCGGCTGCGGTCAACAACGTGAACCGGCCAGCAGAAAATCGCGCCAGACCTCCGTCGCGAAATCCGATCCAAACGCCGCCTGCTCCGTCATCGGCAAAACTAACCGGCGTTTGCAGTGGCAATCCATCCGCCGATCCATAGCGAATAAACCGTCCGGTGGCGCGTTCCCAGCGCGTCAACACATCGCGCCCCGGAGCAAACACAAAAAACCACAGATCGCCTTGCGCGTCTTCAAAGATGTTGAAAGCGTCGTTGCGCGCCAATCCATCACGTTCGGTGTACACGGCTAACGGTTTCACATGCGCCAAATCCTGAGCGTCGGCAACGCGCGGAAAACGATAGATGCCTTCCAGCGTGCTGACCCACCATTCACCCAAATGATCACGTAATATGGGCGAATTATGTCGCCGTTCCATTGCCAGCATGCGCGCTGGTAAATTTGGTTGCACTGCCCTGAACTTCGCGCCATCGAAACTGTAAATCGTCCACTGTGCGGCGATGGCATAAACCTGCCCTCGCTCATCTTCGCCCAAACGTGCAATGTACAACTCCTTCAGCCCATCCTGCTCTCCATATCGCAAAAATCCGCTCAGTGACAGGCGTAAGGTTCCGGCAGTATTGGTGCCAATCCACAAATAGCCTGAGCGATCCGCCGCCAGTGTTGAAACGCCTTCGTTCAGCGGCACCTCTTGTTTGGTGTATCGGCGCAATCGGCCCCCATCAAAACTGCTCAAGCCAAACGAAGAGCCGATCCAAACGCGCCCATCCGAAGTTTGCGTCATAGCCAGCACGTCTTCGCCCGCCAACCCGTCGGCGGAACGCAACCAGACGGCATCGCCTGTTGTTTCAGGCAACTTGATGCCTGTGGCATCGGCACGCCGCAATGTTCGCCAGGGAGTTTTCTCTTCTGGTTTGGTTTCGGCAACCGGCAGCGGACACAGCACCACCAGCCCATTGCGATAGCCAATCCACAATCGCCCTTGCGGATCGAACATCAGCGCGAACACCGTTCGCACGGTTTCATCCGGGCTATACCGGCAAACCGCCACGCGCCCGTCCGGCAACCGGCGCAACAATCCCAAGCTTGTCGCAATCCACAAATCGCCTGCGGCATTTTCGGCAAAGTTCCAAACCATCAACGGACGATCCGCATTGAAAGACGCTTCAACCATCACGCGGCTGAATTGCGATTCACCAGGCGCAAGCTGGAATAATCCGTTATCCGAACCTGCCCAGATGACACCGTTGCGGTCTTCGAACAAAACGTTGACGCGCTGGCTGGCGGGATTGTCTCCGCAAGGGTAAACGGTGAATCGCTGGCTGACGGGTTGCGCATCCTCGCCGGAAGCATTGAATCGTGCGATACCTCCGCCGTTTGTGGCGACCCAATACGCTCCAGCGCGGGTTTCCAGCAAATAGTTGATCGAACGATGCGGCAAGCCTTCGCGCTGGCCGAAGTTGAAAAAGCGATGCCCGTCAAAACGGCTCAAGCCCCCGGTGGAAAACCAGACGAATCCGCGCGAATCCTGGACGATGTGTTTGATGCGATCTTGCGGCAAACCGTCGTTGGTGGTGTAACTGCGAACGGGAAGCTGTGCGGCAAAGGATGATTTGATCCGCGCAGGCTCAATTGCGCTCAGAATCAGAATCATCAAAAGCAAGAAGTGAAATCGCCGCATCATCGTCTTCTTTATTCGTGGAAATCAGGTGACGTTCCTTCGGGTTTTGAATTCTTTTTTTCGTGTTTCCTTTGTGGGCCTTCGTGGGGTAAAGACGTTTTGACTCAAACAATCCGATTGCGAAGCGCTTTGGCAACGGCTTCGGATTTTGAGTGCACCTGAAGTTTGTCGTAAATGTTCCGCATGTGAAAAGCCACCGTCGTCACGCTGATGCCGAGTTCCGCAGCAGCAGTTTTGTAGTTGTGGCCTTCGACCAGCATTTTCAGCAACCGGGTTTCGTGCGGCGTCAGTTTGTAATCGGCGCGTTCCGGCGGACGGATTTCGCGAAACAGTTTGATCACACGACTGGCAATTTCCGGCGACATGGGCGCGCCGCCCTGCATGGCTTCGCGCACGCCTTCGATCAAACGGGCGGGCGGCGTCTTTTTCAGCAAATAGCCGCAAGCTCCGGCGCACAAAGCGTCAAAGATCACTTCGTCGTCGTCATAAATCGTCAGCATCAACAACCGCAATTCCGGATGAAGGTCTTTCAAAATGCGAATGCCTTCAACGCCGGACATTCCCGGCAAGCCGATGTCCGTCAGCACCACGTCCGGCAGATCAAAACCGATCTTTTCGATGGCTTCTTCCATCGAACGAAAACTGCCGGTGCAGGCAAACCCTTCGGTCGCTTTGATAATCCAGGCCAGACCTTCGCGAATGTCGCGTTGATCTTCGATGATCGCGACTTTGGTTGGAACGCTGGCATGCTTATCTGCTGACAAGGCGGCATCTTGCGGTTGATCTGGCATCCCTCAAACTCCTCAGTGACTTCAGTGCAGTGAAATTGTACTTTGGCCGCGCAAACTTGTCCCCGTTTGTTCAGACGGGAAATAGAAACAAAGCTGCGGCAATGGTCATACCAGCGTGACGTCACAAATTACGCGTGCTAGAATCCCGGCTCGTCAGATAACTTCCTACTTAAATACTTCGACAGCGATTTCGGCAGTTTGCTTCAAATTCCATATTTTTATAGCCCATTAGAAGCCAGCCGTCAGCAATTGCTGCTCATAACTTACAAAGGTTATATGTTTTATGCAGGCAGACATAATTTTGATTCGTTCTGTGTTCATCGTGATTCTTGTAATTGCCGGAGCCTTGATTCAACCAATTCCTGAGTTTGTTGGAAAACAGATTGGTTTGCCCGGAGGCTCGCGGATTCTGTCCGCAGTCCTCGGCGCGGCATTGGCCAGCGGAATCATTTTCTTTGAGCTTCGCATCCGCCAGGCTTCCCTGAAAACATTGATCGGGGCAGCGGCTGGTTCGATTCTGGGAATCTTTGGCGCCAGCTTGATGGGCTTTCTGATTACGGCCCAGCAATGGGATGTGCCGGTCAAATCCTTCCTGACACTTTCCCTGACCCTGTTTATGGCGTACTGCGGATTGCTGGTCGGCGCGGCCAAGGGCGATTACCTGGACTTGTCGGCGCTCGGCGGAATTCTCAGCGACCGCACGACCAAGCTCGGCTACAAGATTCTGGACACCAGCGTCATCATTGATGGGCGCGTTGCGGACATTGCCGAAGCCGGGTTTATGGGCGGCACAATTCTGATTCCGCAATTCGTTTTGCGCGAATTGCAGCAAATTGCCGATTCATCGGATTCCGCCAAACGCAATCGAGGCCGTCGCGGCTTGGACATCTTGCAGCGCATTCAGAAAAACCAGGGCTTGGACGTGCAAATCCACGAAGCCGATTTTCCGCAAGTCAAAGAAGTGGATTTGAAATTGATCGAACTCGGCAAACAGCTTAACGCGCCCATCGTCACCAATGATTTCAACCTGAACAAAGTCGCGCATTTGCGCGGCGTCGAAGTGTTGAACATCAATGAACTGGCCAATGCCTTGAAACCGGTTGTGCTGCCCGGCGAAATCATGAAGGTTTTCGTTTTGAAAGAAGGCAAAGAGTACAACCAGGGCGTGGCGTACTTGGACGACGGCACGATGGTGGTTGTGGATAACGCCCGGCGCATGATCGGCAAGAACGTGGACATGATCGTCACCAGCGTGCTGCAAACCACGGCAGGCAAAATGATTTTCGGGCGTGTGGACGACACAAAACCCGAACGCAATGACCATCGCGATTCACGTGATTACCGCGATCGGCCTTCGCGTCCAACGCCCATTCCTGCCGGACACGAAACCGCAGCGGAAATCGAATAACGAGTGGCGGGAATCGGTGGCCGGTGATCGGTTTGTCTCTGCGCAAAAACCACCGACCACCAGCCACCGACCACCGATCACCCTGTATGAACGTAGCAATCATTCCAGCCGCCGGCAGCGGATCACGGCTTGGCGGACAAATCCCGAAACAGTTTCTGGAAATTGCCGGAGCGCCAATTCTGGCGCACACCATCAGCCGGTTTATCGAATGTGACGACATCGGAGCCATCGCCGTCGCTTTGCCAGCCGACAGATTTGACGAATTTCGCGCCCGTAATCGTGGCGCTCGCTCAATCAAACCCATCTTTTACGTCAACGGCGGAACCGAACGCAGCGATTCGATTCTGAACGCGCTGGAAGCCGTCGCCGAACTGAACCCGGAAATTGTCGCCGTTCACGACGCGGTTCGCCCGTTCGTCACGACAGCGCAAATTTCCGCCGTCATTACCAAAGCCAAAGAAGCCGGCGCGGCAATTTTGGCTCTGCCTGCAACCGATACAATCAAGGAAGTCGAACACGGTTTGATTGTGCGAACGATTGATCGCCGCCGCATCTGGCGCGCGCAAACGCCGCAGGCATTTCGTTATGAACTGTTGATGCAGGCAAATCAGGAAGCTCGCGCGGCGGGCTTGCCTTCGGCGCTGACAACAGACGATTCTTTATTGGTCGAACGATTGGGCGTGCCGGTCGCCGTCGTTGAAGGCTCGCACAACAACATCAAAATTACCACGCCGGAAGATTTGATTCTGGCGGAAAACCTGTTTGAACAACTCGCTCAGAGTCAGTACCGCGACCGGTAGGAAGCGGGTGGCTCATCAAACAAGGAGACACAATGAAACTCACCGCCAGAGATTTTTTAGTCGCTGCATTCGCCGTCGCGGTCACGCTTGGCTGCGTTAAGCTTTGGAATTCGCAGACGTTGGCGCTTGCCGCGCAGACTTCGCAAGAGAAACCTGTTCCGCCAATGATGACGTCGTCAGTGTTTGAGTGGGAAAAGATGGTCGCCAAACCGGGCAAAGTTGGCGAGACGCGCCAGGTTTTTCAAAATCCGACGCCGACGTTGGATGAGCTGGAATCGCACATCACTACGCTGAACCCCGGCGCGTCTCCGCACGAACCGCATAAACATCTGGACGAAGAATTGATCCTGGTCAAAGAAGGCACTGTCGAATCGCTGGTCAATGGCGAAAAACGCCGCGTCGGTCCTGGCTCGATCATTTTCCAATCGTCAAACCAACTTCACGCCATTCGCAACGTCGGCGACACGCCTGCGACCTATTTCGTCGTGAAGTGGAATTCGCCCGGAATGAAGCGCCCGCTGTCGCAATGGAAACCGCCACAGAAATGAACTCGCCGTCACATCGCATTGGAATAGGCAACGACATTCATCGCTTGGTCGAAGGCCGCAAGCTGATTCTGGGCGGCGTCGAAATCCCTTTCGACAAAGGCTTGCTCGGCCATTCCGACGGCGACAGCCTGAGCCACGCCATCACGGATGCCTTGCTGGGTGCGGCGGGTTTGGGCGACATCGGCACGCACTTTTCGGACAAAGACGCCCGATGGAAAGGCGCTGACAGCATGGTGTTTCTGCGTCATGTCTGTGAACTGTTAGCCGAGCGCGGTTACACAATTGGCAATGTTGATGCGACGATTCTGGCCGAACGACCAAAAATGATGCCGCACATTCCTGCGATGAAAGCCAAACTGGCTGAAGCAATGGCGATTGATCCTGCGCAACTGAACATCAAAGCCAAAACCAACGAAGGCCTGGACGCCATTGGACGCGGCGAAGCCATTGCTGCCCAAGCCCTCGCACTAATTTTCAAAAGCGACTAACCATGCGAATCAGACTGTTTTTTATTTTCGCGCTGCTGACGCTCTGTGTCTCAACCTCAGCCACTGCTCAAACGTCCAAACTGAAACTGATTTCGGTCAAAAAAATCTGGGATCAAGGCGAACACAACGCCTTCACTGATCTGATTCGCTTTGGCAATCGCTGGTTCTGTATCTTCCGCGAAGGAAAAGGCCACGCCGACGGTGAAGGCAAGCTGCGCATTCTGACTTCGCGCGATGGCGAAACGTGGGAATCCGCCGCTCTGGTTGAGTTGCCAGGCAAAGATTTGCGCGACGGCAAGTTATCCATCGCTCCGGGCAATCGCTTGATGCTGGTTTGCGGTGCGGCGGATCCTTCGCGAAATCCGCAAAGCGACTTTTATTCTTTTGTCAGCTTTTCAAAAGACGGCAAAACTTGGGGCAAGCTGGAACGCGTGGAAGGATTCAATTCCAGAAGCTGGCTGTGGCGTGTCGTCTGGCACAAAGGCACAGCCTATGGCGCGGCGTATTCGTGGGAACCGGGCACCCGGCGCAACTTCGCCGTCATTGCCCGCAGCCGCGACGGCATTCATTACGAACGAATCTCAAAAGACCAGGAAGGATTGAACGAAGCCGCGTTGTCATTTGATAACAACGGCAATCTGACCATCGTGCTGCGCTCTGTGGACAGCGCACCCAATGCCACCATCGCCCAATCACGCGCGCCGTTCACCGATTGGAAAACCAAACCCTTGGTCGTCAGTGGTTGGCAGAACAAATTCGGTGGTCCGGCAGTATTACGGTTGCCGGAGGGGAGAATGCCAAAGGGAAACCTGATTGCTGGGGGCAGGCTGTATGGAGACAAAATCACACGAACGGGCGTCGGTCTGATAGACTTGGCATCCGGGCAAATGACAGACATCATTGAATTACCCAGTAAAGGCGACAACAGTTATCCCGGCTTTGTATGGCACGAAGGCAGACTGTGGATGAGTTATTACAGTTCGCACGAAGGCAAAACTTCGATCTATCTGGCAAAGCTGGCCGTGTCAGTACCCCGACCGTAAAGTGGTTGGCATAGGTCAAGAAAACCCCCTTGCTCACGCGCGGGGCGCTGATCCCTGGCAAAGATCGAAGTGGCAAAATGAGAAGTTAAGAAGTTATGCCGAATCAAATTGATGTAATCGCATTCGACGCTGACGACACGCTGTGGCACAACGAAAACATTTACCGCGACACGCAAGGCCGCGTCATTGAAATCCTGGCGCAATACCACGACGCCGAATGGATCGAGCGGCGAATGTACGAAATGGAAGTCAAAAACCTGGAGCATTACGGCTACGGGTTCAAAGGCTTCACGCTTTCCATGATCGAAACGGCAATTGAATTGACCGAAGGCCGCATCAGCGGAACCGAAATCGGTCAGATGATTGAAATCACACGCGAAATGGTCAGAGCGCCTGTTGTGCTGCTGCCGGACGTGGAAGAAACGATCACAGAGCTTTCCGTCAACCACGATTTGATGTTGATTACCAAAGGCGAACTGTTCGAACAGGAAGCCAAAATCATTCGCTCCGGGCTGGCCGAACGGTTCAGCAAAATCGAAATTGTCCGAACCAAAACGCCGGAGATTTATCGCGGGCTGACCGTCAAACACAAACTTGACCCGCAAACATTTCTGATGGTCGGCAATTCGATGAAATCGGACATCCTGCCCGTGCTGGAAATTGGTGGCAAAGCCGTTCACATCCCCTATGAAACTACCTGGGAGCACGAACTCGTTCCTGAAGAAGAGCTTGCCGACAAAGACTTTATGCAGCTTTCCAGCATCCGCGAACTCCCTGGCTTGATCGAAAAGCTGAAATCAGCAAACTGAGTTTTATGCGACCACAGGATTTAATTGAAAAGAAACGTGACGGCAAAGAGCTGACGCGCGATGAAATTGCCTTCCTGATTCGCGGCTATACCCGCGACGAAATTCCCGATTACCAGATGGCTGCGTGGTTGATGGCCGGATTCCTGCGTGGATTGACTGATGCCGAAACCGTCGCGCTGGTTGAAGAAATGCTCTATTCCGGCGACGTGCTGACGCACGATCGCGTGCTGCTGCCAAAGGTGGATAAACATTCAACCGGCGGAGTTGGGGACAAAACTTCGCTGGTTATCGCTCCGATTGCCGCCGTATGCGGAGTCGCCGTTCCCATGATTTCAGGCCGCGCGCTGGCCCACACCGGAGGCACGCTGGACAAGCTGGAAGCCATTCCCGGTTTCCGAACCAATCTGACACTGGCTGAATTCAAAGACGTGCTTGCGCGTTGCGGTCTGTCGCTGATCGGCCAGACGAAAGAAATCGCCCCGGCGGATCGAAAGCTTTATGCGCTGCGCGATGTAACCGCGACGGTTCAATCCCGCCAATTTATCTGCGCTTCAATTATGTCGAAGAAACTGGCGGAAGGCATTGATGGGCTGGTGCTGGACGTGAAAACCGGCAATGGCGCGTTTATGCGCGAATTTGAAGACTCGAAAAAACTCGCTGAAGCGTTGGCAGCCATAGGCCGTCGAATGGGCAAACGAGTCACAGCTTTGATCACAGACATGAATCAGCCGCTTGGTCGTTGGGTCGGAAATGCTGTTGAAACCTTTGAAGCAATTGAATGCCTGCAAGGAAAACTTGAAGGCGATTTTGCCGAACTGAATATCGAACTGGCGGCACACATGATCGCAGTCGGCGGGGTCGAAACCGATCTGGAAAAAGCTCGCCAGCGTTCCCGCGAAGCCATTACTTCAGGGGCGGCACTCGAAAAGTTCAAAGAAGTCATTGAAGCGCAAGGCGGCAATCCGCGTGTTTGCGATGATCCTAAACTTTTGCCGCAAGCCGCCAAGCAACAGACGTTTACAGCGACCCAATCCGGCTTCATCACAGGAATTGAGACGGACGAAATTGGCCGTATTGTCATGGATTGGGGCGGAGGGCGACGGCGGTTGGAAGACAAAATTGATTACGCGGTGGGACTGGAGATCCATTCCAAACTGGGCGATTCGATCAAAGCAAACGAACCTTTTGTCACGGCCTATTACAATGACGCCTCAAAATTGGAAGAAATGCAGGCTAGAGTGCGAGCCGCTTTCCGAATTGAAGACTCTCCGATTGCGTCTCAGCCGCTCATCAAAGCCATCATCTGATTGTCAGAGAATTGGTAAAACCAGCGTGCTTATCGCACTCAGGCCGAACATAAAGCCGATTTGGAAGACATTCCAAAATTACCACAAGTTATTGCCTTTCAATAACATAGACTGCTCCAGAGTGGCCGGAAAATAGTTTTTGACAGCCTCAGACCTATCTGTTACATTCCGCTCCTCGCTAGACAAATACTGATTCCGCATCAAGTTAGACTTGGAATAAGACCTTTGGATGGAACCTTACGGCTGTTTCCTGAGGTTGATACAACCAGCGTGGCAGTGTGCCCTGACAGTGGGGATCAAGTCCGGCGAAGACTTCTTTTATTCCAAGACGGGGAGGTCTACGAACGGTCTGAAATGAAATCAGCCATCGCTGAGGTTGCGCAAACATACGGTATAGAAAACTGGGGAGCCGGTTACTTCGGAATTAACTCGCAGGGCCACTTGATTGTCCGTCCATCAGATGGGGACTCCAGAAGCGTTGACGTCAAAAAAATCGTTGATGACCTGATTGCCCGTCGTGTGAAGCTGCCAGTGCTCCTACGCTTCCCGCAAATCTTCGCCAGCCAGGTTCGCAAAATGAACCAATCCTTCCGTGCGGCGATGAAAGAGTTCGATTACAAAGGCGAACACCGAGCGGTATTTCCACTCAAGGTCAATCAGCGACGGCAGGTAATTGAGGCTTATCTGGAAGAAGCCACCAAGTACAATTATGGACTGGAAGCGGGCAGCAAGCCTGAACTCTACGCTGCAATTGCACTGGAACAGTCGCCGGATTCCCTGTTGATCTGCAACGGCTTCAAAGATAACAGCTTTATTGATCTTGCTTTCGTCGGCACACAAGCTGGCAAAAACGTCGTCATCGTCATTGAAAAACTGAGCGAATTGCCCAGAGTCATCGAACGCGCTCAACAAACAGGCATTCGTCCGATGGTTGGCATGCGCGTGCGGCTTTACACGCGGGGTTCAGGCCGCTGGGAAAAATCCGGCGGAGAGCAGTCGAAATTCGGCTTAACCACAACCGAGTTACTGCATGCGATCAAACAATTGCGTGAAGCCGATATGCTGGACATGCTGCGCGTGCTGCATTTTCACATCGGATCGCAAATTACCCAGATCAAACGCGTCAAAGCCGGGGTCAAAGAAGCGGCTCGCGTGTACGCCAAAATCCGCAAGATGGGAATTGACGTTGACCATCTAAACGTAGGCGGCGGCGCTGGGGTTGATTACGACGGCAGCAAAACCAGTTTCGAATCATCGGTCAATTACACCTTGCAGGAATTCGCCAATGACGTGATTTACATGATCAAAAGCGTCTGCGAAGAAGAAAACGTCCCGGAGCCGAATGTGATAACTGAATCCGGGCGTGTGCTGGTGGCGTATCACGCCATGTTGATTACCAACATCATTGATGAAATTGAAACTGTGCAGGGCATTCACAACGTAACGATGACCGGCAACGAAGCCCAGGTCATTAAAGAGCTTTACGACCTGTACAAGACGATGAACTCCAAAAACTTCCTAGAGTATTACCACGACGCGCTGGAACATAAAGAAGAGTTGTTTACGCTCTTTGACCTGGGCTTCATCAGCTTGGAAGATCGCGCAAAAGGGGAAATTCTTTTTTGGGAAGTTTGTGACCGCGCCAACAATTACGCCAAGCTGACTCAGGTAAAATCCGAGGAGTTCGACGATCTGAGAAAGCTGCTGTCGGCAAAGTATCTGTGCAATTTTTCGGTTTTCCGTTCCTTGCCCGATCATTGGGGAATTGATCAGCTCTTTCCGATTATCCCTATTCACAAGTTGAACGAGGCCCCGACCGATACTGCAACTTTGTGCGACATTACCTGCGATTCCGACGGCGTGGTGGATCGTTTTGTTGATTTGCACGACGTGAAAGAAGTTCTGGAAGTTCACGATTTAAAAGACAACGAGCCATACTACCTGGGTATGATGCTGATCGGCGCATACCAGGAAGTCATGGGGAATTTCCATAATCTGTTCGGCACGACGAACGAAGCTCATGTCATCATTTCCGGCGACGGCGAATATCACATCAGCCGCGTCATCAATGGCTCTAACGTTGGCGAAATGGTTTCTTTCGCCAAATACGAAAAAGAGTTTTTGCAGGACGGTTTCCGTACCCTGCTCGATAGACAGATCAAGAAAGGAAAGCTGGCTCAAGAAAACGCAGGCCATTTAATGGACGAATACGATTCTCATTTTGAAGGCTACACGTATTTGGACACGAATGGTCAGCATTGATTCAGGTGACAGGTCATAGATGGTAGATGGCAGTCTGAACTGCAACCTGTAACCTGATTCCTGTAACCTGAACAAGTCAGCCAAACTGGAAAAACAATGATCCGAAGAATCAAAGGCGCAAAATATCTGACCAAGCCAACCGACCCTCTGCAGGTTGATCGCGACCGCAGCGTTCCGGGCCTGCTGGACAAGATGGAGAAAATCTCCTTTCAAGGCCGTAACCTGGCGCTGGCGCATCAAATCTGGCTTCAGATGCTGCAAGAAAATGCCGTCGTTTTCATGGGATTGAGCGGTGCAATGGTTCCGGCGGGAATGCGGCGGCTGGTTGCTTATTTGATCAAGAATCGCTGCATTGATGTTCTTGTCGCCACTGGCGCAAACATCTTCCATGATCTGCACGAAACTCTGGGGCGTCATCACTACATCGGCGACACCAAAATCAGCGATGCTGAGTTAATGGAAGAGCGCGTGGACCGCATCCATGACACGTTCGCGTCGGAAGAAGAGTTTCGCGAAGCCTACGAATGGATCGGCGGGTTTGCCAAGGAACTGGATAACACGCACCCATATTCGACGCGCGAGTTTCTGCACCTGCTGGGTCGCGAATTGAGCGAGATT
>CAYLJQ010000078.1:0-15854 GCA_964383955.1 uncultured Heliomicrobium sp.
AATTCAGATTGCTGGAAAATCACATGAAACTCTACAAAACTGAAAACGGCCCGGTGCTGGAAGAGCGCGGCGCTTTTTATCACCTGGGAGACACTGACTGGGATGTGCTGCTCAATCGCGGAGACCACGTGGCGGTGCTGACCAGTTTGACGCGGCGCGCATCACGATTGCCGGATTTCAATCCGCGAACCGATGTGCTGGCGCCGATTGGGCATCAGGAAGTGTGGGCTGCCGGAGTGACGTATTTCCGCAGCCGCACCGCGCGCATGGAAGAATCCAAAGATGCCGGCGGCGGCAGTTTTTACGACCGCGTATACGAAGCTGCGCGACCGGAATTGTTTTTCAAAGCCACGCCGAATCGTGTTGCCGGAACCAATCAAAACGTCCGCATTCGCAAGGATTCCCAATGGAATGTGCCCGAACCGGAATTGGCGCTGGTCGTCAATTCGCTGGGACAAATCATCGGGTTCACCGTCGGCAATGACATGAGTTCGCGCGACATCGAAGGCGAAAACCCGCTGTACCTGCCGCAGGCCAAAGTGTATTCACAAAGCTGCGGGCTGGGGCCGTGCATTCTGCTTAGCGATGAGCCGCTGCCGGTGACAACCGAAATCCATCTGGATATTTTGCGAGACGGGGAATCGGCTTTTCACGGCCAAACCTCGCTGAAAGAGTTGAAGCGCAAGCCGGAAGAACTGGTGGAATACCTGTTCCGCGACAACGATTTCCCCTACGGCTGTTTTTTGCTGACCGGCACGGGCGTCGTGCCGCCGGATGAATTCACGCTGCAATCCAAGGACGAAATCCGCATTACAATTGACGGCATTGGCACATTGGTCAATTTCGTGACACAAGCAAGCTAACGAGTCAGTACCGCGCGCGGTAGCAAGCGTGATTGCTTGAACCCGGCAATCAAGAAAACTCGCTCCCTACCGGTTGCGGTACTGACTCATGAAAGACATTTGAAATGGAACTACACGGACAAAACATCATCGCAGGCAAAGCTGTCACTGCTGACGGCGAAAAATTTCCTGCCTACGCTCCGGCGGAAGGCACGTACATTGAACCGCAGTTTGAAGAGGCTTCCGCCGACCACGTCAATCAGGCGTTGTCGGCTGCCGAAAATGCGTTTCACGTGTACCGGCAACTCTCCGCTGAACGGCGGGCGGAATTTCTGGAAGCCATTGCCGATGAAATTCTGGCAATTGGCGATGCGCTGATTGAGCGCGCAAATGCAGAAACCGCTTTGCCCAAAGAACGATTGACGGGTGAGCGCGGACGCACAATGAATCAGTTGAAAATGTTCGCCACGCTCATTCGCGAAGGTTCGTGGGTTGAAGCGCGCATTGATCTGGCGCAACCGGATCGCCAGCCGCTGCCCAAACCCGATATTCGCCGAATGCTGACACCGCTTGGCCCGGTGGCGGTTTTTGGTGCCAGCAATTTTCCGTTGGCGTTTTCTGTCGCTGGCGGCGATACGGCTTCGGCGCTGGCTGCCGGTTGCCCTGTTGTTGTCAAAGCGCATCCGGCGCATCCCGGAACTTCCGAAATGATTGCGAGAGCGATTGTCGCCGCCGTTGAAAAAACACAAATGCCCGCCGGAGTTTTTTCGATGCTGCACGACCGCGGGCACGAAGTCGGCACGGCGCTGGCCAAACATCCGCTGACGAAAGCCGTTGGCTTCACAGGCAGTTTGCGCGGAGGCCGCGCGCTGTTTGATGTTGCTGCTGCCAGGCCTGATCCGATTCCAGTGTACGCCGAAATGGGCAGCACCAATCCGGTGTTTGTTTTGCCGGGAACGTTAAGCGAACGCGGTGAAGCCTTGGCCGAAGGAATGAAGAATTCTGTCACGATGGGCGTTGGCCAGTTTTGCACCAATCCGGGGTTGACGATTGGCCTGGGCGGAGACGATTTCAGCAAATTCACCAGCAAGCTTGGCTCGCTGATCACGGATGCGCCCAGCGGCACGATGCTGTATCCGGGAATCCTGACGGCCTATGACCAGGGCGTGAAGCAGCTTGGCGCAATTGAAGGCGTCAACAAGGTTCAATCCAACCACACTGCCGAACTCAGCCGCACAGAAGCGCGCGCGGCTATGTTCACCACAGACGCGGCGAATTTTTTGCAGCATCGGGAACTGGGCGAAGAAGTCTTTGGCCCTTCGACGGTCGTGGTCAGTTGCGGATCAAAAGAAGAACTCGAAAAAGTCGCCAACAATCTGGAAGGCCATCTGACAGCGACCATTCACGGGACGGAAAGCGATCTGGCGGAATTCGCCTGGCTGGTTTCGATTCTGGAAAACAAAGTGGGCCGACTGATTTTCAATGGGTTTCCAACCGGCGTCGAAGTCTGCGCTTCAATGCATCACGGCGGGCCGTATCCAGCGACGACCGATTCGCGCTCGACTTCTGTCGGGACGGCAGCCATCAGCCGCTTTGCGCGCCCGGTCAGTTACCAGAACTTTCCGCAATCGGCGTTGCCGGTTGAACTGCAAAACAAAAACGAACGCGGCATTTGGCGGTTGGTGGACAATCAGTTCACGAAAGAAGCTTTCTGATCTGGGTACGCACGCTTCCAGCGTGCAGTTTCGGCAAGTCGTGCCCCGGCAAGAACCGGCGAATTGCCAAACTCCGCACGCTGGAAGCGATGCGTACCCAACTATGCGCCGTTCTTTTTGAACCACGCCAGCAATTTTGCCCAGCCATCCTGCGCATCATCCTTTTTATAGCTCGGACGATAATCCGCATGGAATCCGTGCTGCGCTTCCGGGTAGACGATAATTTCCGAAGGTTTGCCTGCATCTTTGATCGCCTTCTTCATCTGTTCAACCGTGTCCAGCGGAATGCCCGTGTCTTTGCCGCCGTACAAACCCAAAACTGGCGCTTTCAAGTCTTTGGCCACTTCGACCGGATGTTTCGGTTGCAGCGGATTGGCGCGATCAGGCGGCGGCGGAACCAGCCGGCCATACCAGGCAACGCCCGCTTTTAGTCCCGGATTGTGCGCCGCATACAGCCAAACGATTCGGCCTCCCCAGCAGAAACCCGTGATGCCCAGTTTTGCCGTGTTGCCGTTGTTTTTCTTTGCCCAGGCGACGGCGGCGTCCAAATCCGCCATCACTTGCGCGTCCGGAACTTTGGCGACAATCGGCATGATCTGGTTCATCTGTAACTTCGAAACGTCGCCCTGGCGCGCGTACATTTCCGGCGCAATGGCCAGATAACCAGCTTTAGCGAATCGGCGGCAAATGTCTTTGATGTGTTCGTGAACGCCAAAAATTTCCTGCACGACCAATGCGACAGGGAAATTTTTGCCTTTGGCGGGCATCGCGCGATACGCGGGAATTTCGCCGTCTTTGACAGGAATTTTGACTTCCCCGGCGACCAATCCATTGGTGTCCGTGGTGATTTGCGTTTGCGCCTGCACCGGTTGCACCGCCAGAGCGAATCCGGCAGTCAGCGACGTGACGACAAACATTCGCCGAGAGACTTCTTCAGTTGGTGAAAGCAATCCGGCCAGTTCTTCGTGAATCGGTTGTTCCATGGTTTCTCCTTGAGTTCAGATTTCACGCTTCAGCGTGCAAAGGGTATCGGCACGCTGAAGCGTGAACTCTGAACGGCTTTTTATCTGGGCAGCGGTTCCGGCAGGTTGGCGATTGCGAACGCCAGCACCGCCATCACGGCTGCGTTTTCCGCCAGTTCGCGCGGCACGATCTTGTCAAACGTGTCGGCTGGCGTGTGGTGATAATCGAAATAAGTCCGGTTGTCCTGAATCGGCCCGAAGCCCGGCACGCCCGCGCGTTGCAGCGGGCTGATGTCCGCTTCAACGGGTCCGCTGGCCAATCGCAACAATCCAGCGCCAGAAGATTGCAACAAATTTGCTATGGGTTGCAGCATTGGCACGGCCTGCGGTTTGACGAAAGCATTAAAGCCTGTCGGATGCCCCGCGCCAAGATCGCTTTCGATGGCGGCGATGTGGTTGGCCAGATTGTCTTTCTGGTTTTGGAAATACGCCTGGCCGCCGCGACCGCCGTTTTCTTCGTTCATCCAGGCGATGACGCGAATCGTTCGTTTCGGTTTCAGGCCCAACTGTTTGCACAGATTGGCGACTTGCATGGCAACGGCGACTCCGGCGGCATCGTCAATCGCGCCGGTTCCCAAATCCCACGAATCCAGATGCCCGGAAACAATGACGACCTGATCGGGAAATTCCGATCCTTTCAGATCGGCGATGACGTTGGCGCTTTCCGCTTCCGGCAAAGTTTGCGGCGTCAGCACCAGTTTCAGCTTCACTTCGCCTTGCGCCGCCAAGTGCGCAATCATTTCGGCGTCTTCGTATGCGACGGCTGCGGCTGGAACTTGCGGGGTTGCATCGGCGTAGCGCAATCCGCCCGTGTGCGGCAATCGGTAAGCTTTGCCGCCCGCCGAACGGTTCAGCGCCGCCACCGCGCCAAGCTTGGCTGCCGCAGAAGCGCCGCCTCCGCGATACGCCACAGACTGGCCGTAAGCGTCCAGCCCGTTCCCTTGCGCGGCCAGTTGATCGTCAAACTTGACGTTGAACAAAACGATCTTGCCTTTGACCTTTGCTTCGCCGAGCGCGGTCAGTTCGTCGAAATTGTTGACGACAACCACGGGCGCGGTGATTCCTGCGGCGGGAGTTGCCACGCTGCCGCCCAGCGCCGTCAGCACGACTTTTTGCGTTGTTCCTGAAGCCATTCCCGGAAACTGCACCAGCTCGCCGGTTTCAATTCCACGAACCCAATGCGGAACCATTACCTTTTCCAGCCGCACGTCCAGGCCCAGCTTGCGCATTTCATCAGCGACGTATTCCACGGCGCGGGCTGCCTGCGGCGAACCGCTCAGTCGCGGACCGATGTTGTTCGACAGAAAGGCGACCTGCTTCAGCGCGTAATCGTTCGACAGCGCGGCGCTCTGCAATCGCTTCATTTCTTCCAGCAACTGCGGCGGATAGTTATACGCCGGAGCTTGCGGGCCGCGACGTTGCGCGGAAGTTGGAGCGATTGAAATGGCCAAAGCAGCAACGAGTACAAAAAAGAAAAGCTTTGATTTGGTCATAAAGTTAATTGATGAATTTGCGGGCACGCAGCCAGTTTTCCAGCAGCTTCGGCCAGGTGCTCAGCGCGGGATTGTCTTTGGCCAGGCCCACGCCGTGGCGGCCAGTTTCGTAAATGTGCATTTCGTAGGGAACTTTGGCTTTGCGCAGTGCCGCTGCGAATTGCAGGCTGTTTTCCACCGGAACGGCTTTGTCGTCTTCGGTGTGGAAGAGGAACGTCGGCGGCGTTTTGTCCGTCACCTGTTTTTCATTCGACAGCAAATTGATCAATTCCGGCGAAGGCGTATCGCCCAGCAGATTTTTGCGCGAACCCGCGTGCGTGAACGGATCGGTCATGGTGATGACGGCGTAACACAGAATCGCCACGTCTGGACGGCTGCTTTGTTTTTCAATCGGGTCGCTGGCGTTCGCATCGCCTGCGTCGAAATGTGTCGCGGCAGTCGAAGTCAGGTGGCCTCCGGCGGAAAACCCCATGATGCCGACGCGGTTCGGATCAATTTTCCATTCAGCAGCTTTGGCGCGCGTGGTGCGAATGGCGCGTTGCGCGTCCTGCAACATTACCGGATGGCGATACCCAAATTTTCCCAGCCGGTATTTCAACACCACGGCGGTGACGCCAATGCTGTTCAGCCAAACGGCGATGTCGTGGCCTTCGTGCGAAGCCAGCGCGCCGTACCCTCCACCGGGACAAACGACGATGGCCGCGCCATTGGCTTTGTCCGCAGGCGGTTGGTAAAGCTGAATGCTTGGAATGTCTTCGGGCGCGGAGCCTTTCGCCGCCGGAGCACCGCTTGGCCACAACGGCATTGCCACCGGTTGGGCGGGCTTCGCCGCTTCCTGGGCAAAAAGAATGGTTGAAAGCAGATAGAGAAACAGCAGTTTCAATGCCCCTTGAGCAAGCACAGGTTTCATGTCGTGAGCCTCACTTGTGGTTTGGAATTCGGGCGCGTTTTTCTCGCGCGAACGATTTATACAGCCTGCGAAATTTTTTTTACAGCATTGTGGCGGGATTCGATTTTGTATTGCGCCTTACCAAATGAAAGCAATCACTGGTGGAATTGAAAATAAAGTCGCGATATAGCGTTGTGGATATTGCCAAGCGGCAAGTGAAGGCGTAAGTTCCGCCGCGACAATGTTTAATTGTTGCGGTTGTTTTTCACCTTACCCCACCAGTCGCAGCATTATTCGATTGTTGCGACTGCCTTTCGACTTACCCAACGAATTGAGCCTTATTTCGATCGTGGCCGCAGTGCGTTTACGCTGACGGTTGCGACCCTGTTTGGCCTTATTCAAACCGGGAGGTGTGACTGTCATACTTGGGCAGCTCCATACGTTCTTTCTGAACGTGGGGACTTCCTTTGTCTGGCTACCATCCTACCCGCCAGCTAATCCTTTGTTTGTCGCAAGTCTTCCAAGACCGCTCACCCCACAGACGGTTTTACATTTGTTGTGTGAACTGTCCGCCTGAGTGCACGACATAGGCTTGAATGAACCGGTGCCAATCCAAAACCCGCGGAGAGGAAATTCATCTCTCCCCCAACCCACATTGGAGATGAACCATGACGAAAAGAATTTTGATGACTACTTGGATGATACTTGCCGCGTTTGCCATTTCGGCCAGCGCCAATGCGATAACGCTCGCCCAAATCATCGAACCGTCTGGTCGCCCCGCCTCAAAACAGAACGACAAGACATTGTCTGTGACGGCTGCGCCATCCAGCCCAGCGGAGTCGAAGTTGAGCGTGAGCGTAGCTTATACGACCTGTACAGGTTGCGCTGGTAGCCCGGTTCTACCCGGCACTGACATCACCTACGACATCAAGTATCAAAATGACGGCTGTGGCGATGTCAGAGCTACCTGGAATACGTCGGTGCCAGCCGGGACAACCTTTGTTTCGGCATCGGTTTTATCGAACCCAGGGGATTGGCGAGTTGCATCGGCTCCTGCCCCTGGCGGCGGCGGAGGTGTGAATTGGGCAGGTTCTGTGGACGGAGATAAATCCGTGACCGTCCGGCTGACGGTCAAAGTCGGGACTACTCTGCCGAACGGGTTTATCGTCAGCATGATTGCTTCGTACAACGCCAGCACAGGCGACGATTCTTTTTTGTGCGGCTTGGGCGGAGTTACTGTTTCAGGCTCTACCGGCAATAACCTGACGGTGAAAGTAGACCAGCCGGTTGATGAATCCCACAAGTTGATTCAACCGATTTATCAGGGCGTGATTGATCTGCTTGAAACGACCAACGACATTTCTTCCAATCTCCGAGCGGTCAACACCAACGTCAATTCGCTCGCCAGCAATATCAATAATCTGCGGTCTGATATGTTCGCCAACTTTGGAATCGTGAACAACGGTCTCAAGGCCGGTTTTACTTCGCTGGAAGGCGGCATCAACACGGTGGGCAATCTGGTCAACAGCCGATTCAACACGTTGCAGTCTGATTTGATAGGGATCAACAACAACATCAATGCCAGATTCAACACACTCAATGACAACTTCAATGCGCGCATCGGTCTGTTACAAACTACAGTGACTACGCTTGCCAGCCTTGCCTCTCAAACAGCGGACTCGGTTACCGTCATACGGGGAACCACGATCTCGATGGTTTCTCAGCTCAACACATTGCAAACCAGCGCGAATACCGCCAGCGCCAAGCTGGATGTGGTCAACGACAAAGCAGATAGCACGCTCAACAAAATTGACGCAGCCACAGCCAAAGTGGATGCGCTGCAAAGCACTGCCAATATTCTGAACACCAAACTGGATGACGTTTTGTCCAAACTGGCGGCTTCACAACAGAGCGCGCTTCAGTTCCAAATCGAATCTGCGCTGGTTCAGGGCGACCGTTACAACATGGCTTCGTTGCAGATTCCGCGCTCACAAGGCGGTTACCTGGAAGACGTTCGCGAATTGGTTGACCGCGTTTTACAAGCTTGCCGTAATTCAAGCTTTCCGCCAGCCGTCATTGCGCAAGCCGCCCAGGAATTACAAACGGGCGATGAATCCTTGAGGGCGAAAAATTACAAAGACGCTTACGAACATTACCGAATGGCGTACCTGCATCTTTCCGTCGTGCCCGGTAATGGCCGCCCGTAACCGCCCAACTGAATTCAAGCTTTGTGTTCGTTCAACCGGGTCAGTGGAGCAAGCTGAGAGTTTGCTCCACTGATTACTGCTGAGCATTAAGACAAACCCTGCACGTTCGACAAAGGATGGCCTCCCGATGAAAAGAAACCTATCCACACGTTCATTTTTGCTGATTGGCATTTTGCTGCTGGCTCTGTTTGCGGCACTTCAACTGTCAGGCCGATGGGCGGCGAAACCTTCGCTGGCCGCCGGAAAGGCTCCCGCAGTTCAAACCCCTGAACGGTTTTCGCTGAATATCGCCCGGCGGGGTCATACCTTGACGGCCTTGCCCGATGGCCGAGTCGTCATCATCGGCGGAGAAAACGAAAGCGGCGCAATCGCCGAAACTGAAATTCTGGATTCATCCGCTGGATCCTTGTCCGTCGCTTCGCATTCGCTGGCTGCGCGCAGTCGCCACACAGCGATGCTGCTGCGCGATGGGCGAGTGCTGGTCATTGGCGGAACTGCTCAAGGCAAGTTGCTCAGCTCCACGGAATGGTTTGACCCTACGACAGGAGAATTTACCACCGGGCCGCGACTGAATCGCGCTCGCGCCGGTCACGCGGCAACTGAACTTGCTGACGGACGATTGCTGGTCACGGGTGGGAACGCGGAAGGCAGCTTGGAAATATTCGATCCCACAGCGGAGCGTTTCACCTTGTTGCGGGCAAAATTGGAAGACAAGCCAAGCTTTCACAGTGCAGTTTTATTGGCGGATGGCAAAGTTCTGGTGGCTGGCGGCGTTGCTCAGGATGGCCGTTGGCTACGGTCAGCGCAGTTGTTCAATGCAACGGAAATGAAGTTTGCGCCGGTCGCCGAAAAGATGTGGATCAAGCGCGTTCAACCGGCGATGCGATTATTGCCTGATGGAAAAGTGCAGGTGATCGGCGGAGATTACGATGGCACGATGGAAGTGTACGATCCTGCCAGAAATTCGTTTCGAGGCGCGGCGCATCTATTGCCGACGGCAGACATTTTCCCGGCGGCCAATGTGATGACCGCGCAAACTCACAAAGCGCTGATTGACGGATTGACTCCGCCGGGTGCGGAAGAAAAAAACGCCGCGGGTAAATCCATGATGGCTTATTCCAAAGAGGTCGAAGCGGCCATCAACTCCATGGATGATTCGATTGATCGCACCGATTACGCAACGGTGGAAATCGCCGGACGCGATCAAGCCGTTGTCGCGGGTGGCGTTGCCAAAGACGGGCACCTGACGAAATCCGTTGTTGTGCTGGCCCACTCAAAAGCCGCATTGACTTCCGACAAAGTTGAATATCAACAAGGCGAAGCTCCTGTGCTTAGCGGCGCTGGCTGGCATCCGGAAGAACGCATACAGATCGTTCGCCAACATGCCCGTCCCGATCACAAACGCGAAGCCTTCAATGCCGTCGCCGACAGCCAGGGCAAGTTCAATCTGGCTTTGCCCGCAGCCGGTTATGCCGACGGCATGACGTACACGCTGACGGCACTGGGCGAAGTTTCCGGCCACGTGGCGCAGACAGTTTATTCCGAAGCAAGACTTGCTGGGCGCCAGGGACCGGACAAGATTGATTATTCCTTCCCGCTTTCTTTCCGCGATGGCAGTGTTGAAACCGACGCCGGAATCTGGATTTGGGAAATTGCTGCCGGTGGTCCACAGGAACCGCCACGCCCGCCCAGTTCGCCATTTGCCGCTCCGGAAAGCGGATTTACCAAACGCTTCAATTTTGACGGACTGATCGGACAATCCTGTCTCGGAATTCCCAGTACCCTTTGCAAGCTTCCCAGTGGCGTTGATGTGAAATTGAAGCAGGGAAGTTTTCTGGAAATTGGCGGAAGCGTCGAAGGGAATCTGGACTCTACAGCGCAAACCGCAAAAGCGTTTTTCAAAGAAAAACTGAATACCGATTTGCAATTTGATATTACGGCGGTTGGCACATTTGACCTGGCGGCAGTCACACTTCCCGGCACGGGAGTCACAATCAATGCATCGCTTGGGGGAACGATCATTGGAGCCACGCTCGATTTTGGCGTCAGAGCCAAGCTCAAGCTGCAATTCAATCAGCCTGGAACCACTTTCGTGACCGGATTCAAGCTGAACGAAGAAGCCCAGATCGGCGTGGAAGCGGACACCAGTGGCATTCGTCCAATCCTAAGCGCTGAACAGCCATCGTTCACTCCGGTGTTTACTGTCACCAGTTCAACCGGCGGATGCATTATCCTGACGATTGGGCCGGAAATTGATATTTCAGCCAACCTGCTTTGCGTCAGCGTCAATGCCAACACCAGTGTTTATGCTTTTGCCAAAGCCTGTCTGACGTATTCCAACAATCCAGCCTGCAACGCACGCCTGTTCACGGTTGATGTTGGAATTGCCGGCGCTTTAGCTGCTGCCGTGGACGTTTGTGGTGGAATTACTTACGACTACAGTCCACCGGAACACATTTTTGGCCAGTACAACATCTACAAGGATGGACCCACATTGGTCGGCGCGGACACAGTACCGCCGGAACTAACCGCTGCGATTGATAGAAAATTCGTCAACAATGACCCTGGACAATGTTCAGCGGTGGTCGAATACCCGCTGCCTTCATTTCGGGATAATTGTTCAGGCTTGAAAGAAGGGTCGTTGGAATGTGCTCCTCCTTCGGGCAGCCATTTCCCCGTAGGCTCAACCGAAATCAAATGCTCCGCCAGTGATAATTTTGGCAACATCGGCAGGACTTCTTTTTTCGTCCAAGTAGAAGACGACGAACGTCCCGTGTTGCAGGGCAGTATTCCAAACATCACTCAGCCTGCTGATCCGGGGAAGTGCTCGGCAGTAGTGAATTTCCCGTTGCCCCAGGTCAAAGACAATTGTCCGGTGTTTGTGGAAACTTCCAAACCTTCAGGCTCGACGTTTCCGGTCGGCACGACCAAAGTTACAGTTCGAGTTCGACAAGCAGGTCTAACCACAGCGGAGTGGCCATTCACCGTGACAGTGTTAGACACGCAAGGGCCGACTTTCAATTCCTGCCCGGCAAATATCACCGTGCCAACAGATCGTGGAAAATGTTCAGCAGTGGTCAATTTCAACCTGCCAACGGCTACGGACGCTTGCGGCGGAGACGTCGTGGTCACAAGCTCCATCCAATCGGGCGCAACGTTTCCGGGGGGAACAACGCCGGTGGTTGTCACGGCTACGGATGCGTCAGGAAACAAGACCACGTGTACATTCAACGTGATTGTGGAAGACAAAGAGGCCCCGACCATAAGCTGCCCGCCTGATGTCACCAAGGAAACTGATCCGGGGAAGTGTTCGGCGCTGGTCAATTTCGACTTTACGGTACTCTCGGTAAATAACTGTCGCGATGCGGTCAATTTCAGCTTTTCCCATGAGTCTGGTTCAGCCTTTCCGGTAGGCACGACAATCGTAACTGTCAGGGCCTCTGACCAGAGCGGCAATTCGACATCGTGTTCTTTCACTGTGACTGTGGTTGATAAACAAGGACCGGCAATCGCTTGTCCTGCCGATATCGTCCAACCCGCTGACCCCGGCCAATGTTCGGCGGTGGTCAGGTTCACCCCGACGGCGACCGACGGTTGCGGAGTTGCCTCTGTGGCCAGTTCGATTCAACCAGGGGCAAGATTTCCGATTGGAACGACTCCGGTAACCGTGACGGCCATAGACAGCGCGGGCAATCAGAGCACCTGCACATTCAATGTGACAGTCGTTGATAACCTGGCTCCTGTCTTGCAAAGCTGTCCGGCAAACATCACCGTCAATACAGAGCCGCAAAAATGTTCGGCGGTGGTCAGGTTCAATCTGCCAACAGCCACGGACAATTGTTCCGGAGATGTCAGGGTGACAAGTTCGATTCAACCGGGAGCGACTTTCCAAAAGGGAACGACTCCGGTGACCGTCACAGCCACCGACGCGGCGGGCAATCAGACAACCTGTATGTTCAACGTGACGGTCGTTGATATGGAAGCCCCCACCATCATCTGCCCGCCTGATGTCACTCAGGCCGCCGACCCTGGGCAGTGTTCGGCAGTGGTGAATTTCGATCTGCTGACAATCGCGGCAAATAACTGCCGGGATGGGATCACAACCAGTTTCTCTCATGCATCCGGTTCCACTTTTCCAATCGGCACAACGACCGTCACGGCCACTGCGACTGACGAAAGCGGCAACAGCGCATCGTGTACATTCACTGTGACGGTGGTTGATAAACAAGCGCCGGCAATTGTTTGTCCTGCCAACATTACGCAATCAACTGATCCCGGACAGTGTTCGGCGGTGGTCGGGTTTGCTCCGACCGCGACTGACAACTGTGCAGGGCAAATGACGATAAGAACTTCAATTCCTTCGGGAACAGCATTCCAGAAAGGCACGACCCCTGTCACAGTCACGGCTACGGACGCGGCTGGCAATCAGAGTACTTGTACTTTCACTGTGACAATCGTTGATCGAGAAGCTCCGGTCATGACCTGTCCTATCAACGTTGTGCAATCCACTGACCGGGGACAATGTGCGGCGGTGGTCAGATTCACTTTGCCTACAGCGACGGACAACTGCGCAGGAGTCACGGTGACAAGCTCAATCCCATCAGCTTCCGTTTTTCAGAAGGGAACGACTCCGGTCACGGTGACGGCCACGGACGAAGCGGGAAACAAGACCACGTGTACGTTCACTGTGACTGTGGTTGACAACGAATTGCCCGTGTTGAATTCGTGCCCGGCCAACATCACGCAATCTACCGATCCTGGGCAATGTGCAGCAGCGGTCAGTTTTGCTTTGCCAACGGCGACAGACAATTGTCCGGGAGTCACTGTGGCAAGTTCGATCCCGTCGGGATCGGTATTCCCGAAAGGCACAACGACAGTTACTGTCATGGCGACGGACGCGGCTGGCAACAGCACGGCTTGTTCGTTCACTGTGACCATCGTTGACACGGAAATCCCTGTGATCGGTGATGCCTGGCCAAGTCCTGCGATTCTGGCCAGTCCTGATGGCAGAATGCGGAATGTTACGATCAATTACTCTACGACCGACAATTGTCCTGGAGTGGTCAACAGCCTAAGCGTTTCCAGCAGTGAAGATTCAACAGATACTGACTGGGAGATCTTGAGCGACCATCAGGTGCGATTGCGGGCGGTGCGTAAGCCGAACGGGAACGGACGGATTTACACCATCACGATCAATTCCACTGACGCGTCTGGGAATCAAGCGGTGATGAAGACTGTGACCGTGAAAGTTCCACGTTAGGCTTGAGGAGGATTTGTCGTCACGGCAAACAAGCCTTGACTATTACAAATGATGCCGCCTGTTCCGTTGAACGGGCGGCATCATTTTTTGCCGTTCGCTTTAATTCCAATGCATTTGAGGGGCTATGGTTCGACGCGCAAATTTGCCTTCATGGTTGAGCTGCTCAAAAAAATGAATTGCACGATCCTTCCTTCTGAATATAATCCCGCCAGCCCAAACAAAAATCGTTGCTCAAAAAAATTGATTTCCTCCTCACACAAAACGGTCATCCCATCGTTTTATTGATCTTCTATCTCCCTCAAGTTTTCTCGATAAGCCGAACCCCGTTCAAATTCGCTTTGTACCCAGAGGAGCATGGCAAATGCCTGGCAGAAAAAGAATCTCCGAACTTTCCTTTCCCATAACGCGGCTGGCAGCGCTGGCCGTGGCTGTCGTTTTCGCAATTTGGTTTTTCGCACAGCCGGAATCTGGCCGAGCGCAGACTTCGCTGACTGTCGTTTCCGCCGCCAGTTACAAGGGCGATGCGCTGGCCGCCGAACAAATTGTCGTCGCATTCGGAACCAATCTGGCCGATTCGATTGTGGTCGCCAACACGCTTCCTTTGCCGACAACGCTCAGCGGCGTCAGCGTCAAAGTGCGCGACAGCCAGAATGTCGAACGATTGGCTCCGTTGTTTTTTATTTCGCCGACGCAGATCAACTTTCAGATTCCGGCGGGAATGGCCGCCGGAGCGGCGTTGTTTACCGTAGTCAAAAACGGCGTTTCGATGTCCACAGGGAACGCGCCGATTGCGGCAGTTGCGCCTTCGTTGTTTACCGCAGACACCAGCGGACGCGGTTTGGCGGCGGGACAAGCTTTGCGAATCAAATCCGGCAACGTGCAAAGTTACGAACCTTTAGGTCGCATTGATTCTCAACAAGGCAAGTTCGTTCCAGTGGAGATTGATCTTGGGCCCACCACCGATCAGGTCTTTTTGATTTTGTACGGAACGGGATTTCGCAATCGCAGAGATTTGTCCGTGGTCAGCGCAACCATCGGAGGCGTCGCCACCGAAGTCAGTTTTGCTGGCGCGCAGGGCGGATACGCGGGACTCGATCAGCTCAACATTCGCATTCCCCGTTCGCTGTCCGGCGGCGAATTTGACGTAGCGGTCAGCGTAGACGGCAAAGCGTCGAACGTCGTTCGCGTGGCGCTCAAAGCTGCTTTGTTGGCCGACACAATGTACATGGCTTCGCTGCGGGCGGAAGGCAGCGCGTTTTCACCGGCTTCCGGTTACGCGACCTTCAAACTCAGCGGCGATGAAAAATCCGGCTTGTTGAAATTCACCTACGCCAATCTGACGACGCCCGAAACCAGCGCGCACATTCACGGCCCGGCAGATCCCGGACAAAACGGCGGCATATTGTTCGATCTGGACACGTCGCCGCGCCAGGCCGACGGATCGTTTGTTTGGCAGTTCGCCAACGTTGGAGCGACCACGGTTCCGCAAATCATCAGTGCGCTGAAAACCGGCAGGCTGTACATCAACATTCATTCGTCGCGTTATCCGGCAGGAGAAATTCGCGGCCACTTTGGATTGATCAACGGTTCGCAAACCTTCACGCCGCCACCTGCCGCTCCGCCCTTGCCCAGCGGAACGCCAACTTTGCGCGACGCTTCACGCTTTCTGACGCAAGCGACCTTCGGCCCGAAATACGCCGACATCACGGCGATGCAAACAAAAGGCTACGACGGCTGGTTGAACGATCAATTCGCCGCACCGCAAACGGCGCATCTGGCGTACCTGGACGCGACCATTGGCACGCGCACGGAGTATTACCAGCAGGAAATGATGGAATCGTTCTGGAAACAGGCCGTCACTGCGCAAGACCAATTGCGGCAACGTGTGGTGTTCGCGCTTCAGCAAATTCTGGTGGTGTCGTTCAAATCAAACCTGGATTCCGAACCATTTGCGATGGCTGGCTATCTGGACATGCTGGGCAAAAATGCGTTCGGGAATTTTCGGCAATTGCTGGAAGACGTGACGCTTAGCCCGGCGATGGGGCGCTATCTGGACCATTTGCAAAACGATAAAGAAGACCTGGCCACAGGCCGCAACCCGAACGAAAATTACGCGCGCGAAATTCTGCAACTGTTTTCTGTGGGGCTGTACAAGCTGCATCCGGACGGAACCTTGATGCTGGACGCCAACGGCCTGCCGATAGCGACCTATGACAACGACACGGTCAAGGGCTTCGCGCACGTGTTTACCGGCTGGAGCTACGGCTGGTTTCCAAAGACGGAACAGAACTGGTTGTATCCAAACGCCTGGCGCAACGGCACGGCTTACTGGCGCGTGCCAATGCAGGTTTGGCCGAATCATCATTCGACGCTTTCGAAAAAATTGCTGAATGGTGTGACCTTGCCCGCGAATCAAACGCCGGAAA
>CAYLJQ010000079.1:0-15712 GCA_964383955.1 uncultured Heliomicrobium sp.
CTTCGGGTTTGAAAAGATTCTGGTTGTGCCGAACGAAGATGGAACCATCGCGCACGCGCAGCTTGGGTTCGGCAATGGGATGATTATGCTTGGGTCGGTTGTGGATTCAGAGTTTGGCCGCCTGATCAAACAACCGGACGAGATCGGAGGGGCAGAAACACAAAGCGCTTATCTGGTAGTTGCCGACGCCGATGTGCTTTATGAAAAGGCAAAAGCCGCCGGAGCAGAGATCGTGATGGAAATAAAAGACGAAGATTATGGCGGACGTGGTTTCAGTTGCCGCGATCTGGAAGGCCGCCTTTGGAATATCGGCACATACGATCCCTGGGTTTGAAGTCGCAACGATTACGGCGCCAACCGGACGATTTTCCAAACATCATCCTGGTTGATGTAAACAATCCGATCGTGCAAACGGCTTTCGCGTCCTTGCCAAAATTCGATGTGGTCAGGTTTCAATCGCCAACCTCCCCAAAACGGAGGGCAGGGAATTTCGCCTTCGCCAAATCGCGCTTCAATTTCGACCACCCTTTCTTCCAGAATATCACGTTTGAGGATCTCATCACTCTGCGGCGAAGCCCACGCGCCGATTTGGCTGCCACGTGGCCGGGTCCGAAAATACTCTTCGGATTCCTGCCGGGACGCTTTTTCAATTTTTCCCTCAATCCTTACTTGGCGATTCAGCGTGTGCCAATAAAACGTCAGAGCCGCTTGCGGATTTTCCATCAACTCACGGCTCTTACGGCTTTCATAATTGGTGAAGAAAACAAAGCCACGCGCATCGAAACCCTTCAGCAAAACAATTCTGCCTGAAATGCGGCCATTGCTTGTCGAAGTTGAAAGCGTCATCGCTTCAACGTCGGGCTGTTCACCTTGCATTGCTTCCTCGAACCAATGCTCGAACTGCCCGAATGGTTCCGGGACAACGTGGCTTTCGTCAAAAGGTTGCGAAACGTAATCGCGACGCAACTGTGAAATTTGCTGTGATAGATCAGTCATAAAAGAGTCAGGCGCTTATCCCATCATCGAAGCTGCAACCGAAAGAAGCAGTGCGGCAATAATGTAAAGAATGATGTGGGGAATTGCCGCTACCGAAGATTTCATTTTCTGCGTAACAGCCGCGCAACCGATCCCCAGCAGCGCAATTCTCCAAATTCCAAATACATCCACGAAGTTCAATAGCGAGCCAATAAACTTTGGTAACGCGACTCCAGCTACGGTCAGTATACCGCCCAGATTGGAGCTGACTGGATTGAATAAATCTATGTCTTCAGGGTTTTTCAGGTACAGAATGATTACAGTAAGGATCACTTGAACCAAAACGATGGCTAGATACGCGTAAGTAATGACGGACAGCACCGGCTTAAAGCGATTGGTCGCTCCCATCATTAGTGTGAAAAGTTTGAACACTCCGGCAACGATGAACATCAAAACGGCGAACCCAACAGCTCCGGAAAGCGGGCCTTTGATTTTTCCCCACGTAGTCTTTGAAGCGGCGATTGCTTTTTGAACTTCTTCCTCAATCTTTTCCTCTGGCACTCCCATGGAGCGCATCATTGGCTCCATCTGCTTTCTGGCGGCGTTTTCTGCCCCGTAGCGATTTACGACGACGAAGTTCATCGCCCCTGCAATTACAGCCAGGACTACCATTGGGATCAGGACGCGCGGCGCGCGTGCAATCTCTTGGAACGTCTCGCCTGGGGAAAAGTAAAGGCCGATCAATCTGCTGAAAAAACTCTGCGGCGCGGGCGGTTCGTGTTGCGGGTTAAGTTGATTATCTTGAGTAAGTTCAGAATTCATAGTTCCTCCTGTGAGTTAGGGGTTTATGGAGTACTGCCTGGTGAAACTACGTTGGGTGAATCGTGCAAGTGACACGCCGCCCAATGTCCGGGCGCGATTTCTGCAAGTTTCGGTTCTTCAATTTTGCAGCGTTCCATCATATAGGGGCAGCGAGTGTGGAACCGGCAACCCGATGGTGGATTCAAAGGCGTCGGCGGATCGCCGCCAAGTTTTTTGACTGCTCGTTTTACAGCTTGCGGCACTGGCGACGGAATTGCCGCCAACAAAGCCTGAGTGTATGGGTGCAGCGGTTGCGCATAAATGTCATCAGCCGAAGCCAGTTCAATCAGCTTGCCCAGATACATCACTCCCACGCGCGAAGAGATGTGCTTGACCACCGCTAATCCGTGTGAAATGAATAGATAGGTCAGTCCAAACTGCGCTTGCAGGTCTTGAAGCAAATTCACAACCTGAGCCTGCACCGAAACATCCAGCGCAGAAACCGGTTCGTCGGCAACAATGAAGTCAGGATTCAAAGCCAAAGCGCGCGCAATGCCAATGCGTTGTCGCTGGCCACCACTAAACTGGTGCGGGTAGCGATTGGCGTAATCCGGCTCCAGCCCTACGACGCGCAATAATTCGGCGACCTTTTCGCGTTGTTCAGTTTTCGAGCCAACTTTGTGAACGATCAAAGGTTCAGCAATGATCTGGCCCACTTTCATCCGTGGGTTTAATGACGAATACGGATCTTGAAAAATGATCTGCATTTTTCGGCGCAGCCCACGAAGTTCGGTTCGATTGATTTCAGTAAGATTGCGCCCGTCAAAACGAATCTCGCCAGCGCTAGGTTCAATCAATCTCAACAAGCAGCGCCCGACAGTGGTTTTTCCGCAGCCGGATTCGCCGACCAACCCCAACGTTTCTCCACGCTGAATGACGAAAGAAACATCATCAACAGCCCGGACAACTTGTTTGTGTGCGGCTGGAAAATGCTTGGTCAGGTTTTTGACTTCGACGAGAGTTTGATTGGTCATCAGAATAGATATTGCGCTTAGGTTCCGACGGGAGTCAATTTTTACGTCTGATAAATTTCACCCACTCGAACGCATCGCGAAAGATGTTCAGCGCCAAGATTCACCAATGGAATCTCGCCTTCCCTGCATTTGTCCCTTGCGTATGGGCAGCGAGGCGCGAACCGGCAGCCAGGCGGCAATTCCAATGGATTGGGCACTGTTCCTTCGATGGTTTGAAGCCGCAACATTCTTCCCTGCCGCTTTTCGTCAAGGCGGGGCACGGCGCGCAGCAAGCCTTCCGTGTAAGGATGGCGTGGACGACTGAACAGTTCCGCAACCGAGGCTTCTTCGACGATTTTGCCTGCATACATAACAGCTACGCGATCAGCAGTTTCGGCAACGACGCCTAAGTCATGCGTAATCAGCAGCAACGCCAGATTCCGTTTCTCGCGCAACTCTTTCAACAAATCCAGAATTTGGGCTTGAATCGTCACGTCCAACGCCGTTGTTGGTTCGTCGGCAATCAGCAGTTTGGGGTCACAAGCCAATGCCATGGCGATCATCACGCGCTGACGCATACCGCCTGACATTTCGTGTGGATAACTTTTGGCACGCGTTTCCGGCGAAGGAATGGCGACATCGCGCATGCCTTCGATGGCTTGGCTCCAGGCTTCACGTTTGGAGACTTTTCGGTGCAACCGGATGGCTTCGGCAATTTGTTCGCCGACGGTCAGCACAGGGTTTAAGGAAGTCATCGGGTCCTGAAATATCATCGCGATGTCGTCGCCTGAAATTGCGCGCATTTCTTTTTCAGAAAGCTTCAGCAAATTGCGGCCTTCAAACAGAACTTCGCCGCCGACAATACGACCTGGCGAGGAAAGCAGCCGCATGATCGAAAGCGCCGTGACAGATTTTCCGCAGCCGGATTCGCCCACCAGGCTAAGCGTTTCGCCAAGCTGGACCGTAAACGACACGTCGTCCACGGAGCGCACTTCCCCTTTCCGTGTGGCAAAATAAGTTTTCAGATTTCTGACTTCAAGCAGGCTCATAAACGATTTATTCGGAAAGCGATTTCATTGCCGCGAATATATGTCACAAGCTGACTGTCGGCAAATTCCGTCACCCGTCCGCCAAAACTGGCGGCAAGTTGATAGGGAACTCTCCAAAGCCCGTCCCTACAATCACAAACTGCTGGCATGCTGATTGCTGAAAGTATGCCGGCTTCCCGGAAACCAATGCATCCGTGTCTCACAAGATGCGATGTCGAAAGTAAAACGCTAGATGAAAGCAGAACTGATTTATAACCCGACGGCTGGCGCATTGTGCCATGCCCCGCAACAAATCGAACGGTTGGCGGAAGAGTTACACCGGCAAGGCATTTCGGTGATTCCAATGCCAACTCGCTGTGCCGGACACGCGACCGAACTGGCCCAACAAGCTGTGGAAAAAGGTATTCCAATTGTCATCGTTTGCGGTGGCGATGGAACAATCAACGAAGCTGCCCAGCCATTGGTCGGAACCGACACTGCGCTAGCAATCTGGCCCTGTGGAACGGCAAATGTGCTGGCCGAAGAACTATGTTTACCAAAGAGCCAAAAAGGGTTAGCGACGCTGATTGCGGAAAACAGCGTGCGCACGATCAGTGTAGGCCGAGCCAGGAAACCGGGGACGGGATGGCAGCGTTACTTTTTGCTGATGGCGGGGATTGGTTTGGACGCATCCATTGTGCAGGGAGTGAATCTGAATTTGAAGAAAGCCTTGGGGAAAGGGGCTTATTTCGCATCAGGTTTGGACTTTCTGGCGCGAATGCCATTGAAACCGTTTTCCATTCAGTTCAATGAACAGCATCACGAAAGCACGTTCACTGTAATTTCCAATGCTTCGCGTTATGCAGGCCACTTTACGCTCGCGCCCGGAGCGTCAATTGACGATGACAAGCTGAATGTATGCGTTTTCAATTCGCGCAGCCGATTGGTCTATTTGGGGTACGCTGCAATGAGTTTGATCGGTAAACATACGATCAGCCCCGGAGTGGTTTACCAGGAAGCCGGAAAAGCCCATGCCAATTCAAATGACGAAGCGCCAGTGCAAATTGACGGTGACGTGATGGGAACCTTACCGATGGATTTTGAGATCGTGCCAGAAGCGTTGCGGATTTTTGCGCCGCTTCCACGCAGCCGATAACAGCTATAAAGCAGGAGAAGGAAAAATGATTCGTTTTTGGTCATATTTGGAAAGCACAGCCGTAATGCTTGTGACTCTGTTGCCGCTAGCGGCTATTGGGCAGGTGCAGACTTCCGGTACAACCGCGAATACTGGCGCGACAGCCACAAGCGCGGCCACAATTAGCGCTGCTTTGTCGCCGGAAGTGATCGAATTGCGGCGTGCGGGGAACGCGGCGCTCTACAACATTGATTATGCGGCGGCGCGAACCAAGTTCGAGGAAGTCAGAAAACTACAGCCGCAACATCCAGCCGGAGACATTTATCTTGCCACCACTATTTGGCTGGAACATCTGAATAAAAGCCGACGGCTACAAACAGGGCTTTACAGCGACGATTCCAGTTTTTACGCCGGAGCCGAAAACGCAAAGGAAGATAACGAAGGCGATGTGGTTGACGCGGCCGTTGACCGCGCGTTCCGCGACCGCATGGCGCAGGCAAAAACCAAAGCCCTGGCTTTGGTGGCTCGCAACAAAAATGATGCCGATGCGCAGTATTTTCTGGGCGCTTATTACGGAGTAATGGCCGGATACGAAGCTTCGGTCGCGCGCAAGTTTTTTGCCGCCATGCGAAACGGTTCGCGCAGCGTTGACGCCCATGAAAAGGTTTTGAAGCTGAAGCCGGATTATTACGATGCGTATCTTTCGGTAGGCATGTACGATTACATCGTTGGCAATTTGCCGTTCGTGTACAAAGCGCTGGCGACCCTGGCAGGAGTTCGTGGCAATAAACAACGCGGCATTGAACGGTTGCAAACCATCATTGCCAAAGACGCAGCGACGGCGGATGACGCGCGGGTAATGTTGCTGGCGATTTACAAAAACGAAAAACGGTATGCTGACGCCCTGACGACATTGCAACAGCTCAGCGGTAAATATCCGGCCAGCTATTTGTTGAAACTGGAAACGGCTTCGACCTTGGTCACGCTGAAACAGTCAAAAGAAGCCTTTGCTGCGTTTGAAGATTTGCTGAAAGACCCGGCGGCGGCTCCGGCAATTGATCTGGTGCACTATCAGTACGCTGAAGCGTTGGCGGCGGACAATCAGCACAAAATGGCTGCGGAGCATTTTCTGGCTGTGCCAAAAGCGAATGTTGCCGATGCCGGTTTGGCGACGATTGCGTTGTTACGCGCCGCTCAGGTGTACGATCAGTCTGGCCAGCGCAATGAAGCTGTCGCCCAATACAAGGCCGTGCTGGCACGTCCGAACGTTTACGATTCGCGCGAACAGGCCGAACGCGGATTGAAACAGCCGTACGCGGTGAAGGCGAAAGAAAAGAAAGCGAGCGAATAACAGCCGCTTTCTTTTCGGGCACAATCAGGAAGTTTCGTACTCTTCGTCAGTCTGGCGCGGTTTGCCGAAAATCCAGACGATGCCAATGCTCAGAAAATAAAGAGCGAACATTGGAGCTGCAAAGATCATCAGGTTGTAGGGATCCGGCGTAGGTGTCAGCACGGCAGCAATTATAAGGATGACGACAATCGCGTAACGCCACGTTTTCAGCATCGTTCCTGCCCTCAACAAACCGATTCTTCCCAGCAGAAACGACAGTGATGGAATCTGGAACACCACACCCAACCCCAGCATGATCATAATGATCAGGTCAAAGTAGTCTTCGGCATTGATCAGCGTTTGGAATTTGCCGGATTGTTGCAAACCCAGCAGATATTCGCACGCGCGGGGAAATGCGATTTTGTAAGCAAACGTGACTCCGGCAAGAAAGAAAATGGCGCTCATCGAAATCACGGGCACCGCATAACGCTTTTCGTGTTTGTACAGCCCTGGCGCAATGAAAGCCCATACTTGATACAGCAAAAATGGGATTGCCAGCCCAATGCCCGTGTAAAGAGCAATGGTCATGTATAACGTAAACGCGCCTCCAACTTTGGTGATGACCAATCCGTTGGTTTCGTCATAGGAAAGCGCCGAGCCGTTATCTGATTGAATTTTGCCGATTGACGAACCAAGAGGCACGACATTCTTGCCGACAGTCCAGGCCTTGGCCGTGACCAAATCGGCCTTGCCGTCAATAACGACTTTTTTGACTTCGATTGTTGTGCCAAGCGGAATCTTTACCTGGCCAACGGAAGATTCCTGGACAAAAGTGTATTGAGCAACTTCGTTTTCATTCAATTGATTCAGATCAGGTGTGCCATTGACGGACTGTGCGGCAATCCTCATTTTTCGAATCTGCGCGTTAATGGGGACCGAGAGAAAGTTAAAGATTCTGTCCGACACCAACCACCAAACAATAAACGCAATAAAAATAGCCGCCACTGAATTCACCAACCTTCGACGCAATTCGTCCAAGTGGTCCAGAAACGACATTTGTAACCCTTCTTGTTCTTCCACTTCTACGCTCATCTTTTCCTGACTCCTGCCATTGAATCGAACACAAAAATTGGCTGCCGTCTTAAGCGTAACGCGCAATCATTTGCGGTTATGACGGCAACCAATCTTTTCGGCGACGAACCACCTTCAAGTTGATCATCAAACACTAAATCCAATGTTGCTGCTTTGGCTCAGTCGTGGCAGTTGCGCCGGCTGCCGCGGCTTCCGCCTTGGCTGGTTCCTGGGTTTCGACCGCGTTCGCCTGCTGCGCTTCATTCAGTTGCGCCGTGTTGTGATCCGTTGATTCATATTCGCCGGAATATGGATTGTACGTTGAACCATCGTTCGAAGAATTGTACTCAGAACTTGCACTGGAGCTTGCAACACTTTGCGGTGTGCTGTCAGCCCGGTACTTTTCCATTTCAACTTCCTGTTCCCAGGTGCGTTTGAAATCGTCCGAAGCGCGCCGAAATTGCGACATGGCCTGGCCCAATGTCTTGCCAAGTTCGGGCAATTTGCGCGGGCCAAAAATAATCAGTGCGACAACCAGAATCAAAATGACTTCAGGCATTCCTAAGCCCATAACTACCTCTTTTCGTTGTGACAGGGAAAATTCCGAATTCGTTTGCCATTCCTGTTAACAGGCGGAAACTATAGCGGCCAGTGACGAGCCAAGCAAGCGGGCAATGTTTGAATCGTGCGACTCAGCGCCGCTTTGGGGTGCAAAGCGGCGCTGAGTCGTTTTGGTTTTACCTTTATTCGATAACAACGCGTTCGCTGGCCGACCGTCCGAAAGTTTCCGGATGGTACATCTCTTCGGCTTTGGTTGGCGGAACAATGAAGTTGCCCGGTGTTGTCGCGCGCGCAATGTACGAATAGTTATAAACGCCTTCCCACAACATGGTGGTAAAGGCTTCGACACGTTCATCCCGCATATTCTGGTGCTGGAACCACTGCCAGCTCCACCACCAACCGCCGCGTGCGCTTGCGTCTTTTTCATCACGCGGCAGGCTGCCCGTCACAGCCAGCGCCGGATTCAATGCTTCAAACCCAGCGGGCATTGGATCAACCAATGCCACGTGGTAGCGCCGAGTCTGAGCATACATCGTCAAACGAACCCGCACGCGCGCTCCGGCTTTGATGCGCCACGAACCGTCTTCCAATCGCCGAACGTCGTTCGGATCGTCAACGGCTTCGTAACTGCGCGACACGGTGAAGCCCGCGTCATACGGTTTCAGTTGCAAACTGGTCGGCGCGTAATTCATCCCGATGCGGTAATACAAACGGCCAGCGCCTTCTTTGCCGAGTGTCAGGTTCTGCGTCGCAGGCATCGCCGATGACATCAGGTAATTCATCGGCACATTGATTTGCTGGCTGTCGGTTGTTCTTCCGCGGAATTCGTGGCTTCCAGCCAGGCCGTCGCCCAGCCAGGCCCGCGCGACAAAGTTCGGTGTCGCTTTTTCGTAAACCTGGAAGTACCGATCCAGCGCCAACAGAATGAAGGCGTTTTCCTGCGTATTTTCCCAGCGACCTTTGACACGGTTGGCCAGCAGGCCGCGCACGATTTTCGGAATCAAATCGCTCTTCGGATCGTCAGCAATCAGAGCTTCCAAAATGATGCCGTCGGCCCGGCGATTGGAATGCAACAGCAAATGCGCGCTGTCCGTGTACGAAGTCGTGAAGTGCGCTGTGCCTGCGGTTTCTTCGGCGCGGTTGTTCAGATGACGGCGAACCGCCGCGACTTCATTGCCGGAACCGGCGTCGCCCGAAACCACAGGCAACAACCAGCCCAAAGCTTCCAGCGGCAGTTTTTCCACTCCGCCCGCCTGCGCAATCAGCGAACGGGCCTTTGCCGCATCACGGTCACCCATTCGATTGCGAACGTTCAGTGCATACGCCGTCAATACGCGTCTGGCTTCAATGCCGTAATAGCTTGGGAATTTGCTTTCGATCTGTTTCAGGTAGTTTTGTGACTTCTGAACCATGTCCGACGGAACGGCGAAGCCTTTTTCTTTCGCCCGTTGCATGGCGTGCGCGGCGTGAATGCTGACGTACGGCCAGCTTTCTTCGCCGTTTCGCCAGAAGCCGAAACCACCATCGCCATTTTGCAGCGTCTTTAACCGCTCCATATCACGTGCGACAGAAGCGATCAGCGTTTCGGGGGGCGGCAATCCTTTGGCATCAAATGCTCCCAGCACGTCTTTCAGCGCAGCGATGGCCAGTACGCGCGATGAAATCTGCTCCGCGCAGTCGTACGGGTAATTGACCAGATAAATCACAGCGTCGGTCAACGCCTGCAATTGCGTCGAAGAAGTTGTGATTTCGAGTCCCCCGAATTGGCGGAAGGCATCCGACGGAGCCTTGATCGGTTGAAGAATTGCTCCGGCGTCCACTTCACCGTAAGTGGCGAAAGCTTCCGTGGTTGCTGGAGTCCACACCGGCAAATTCACTTCTGCCGCGTCCGCCCATTTGCCCGAAGCCACCGCAATCTGGAATCGAGCCGTTCCGGGTTTGCTGGTTGTCGTTGGGAAACGGACTTCGACGCGGTCATTCGCCGGAACCGTGACTCGGCGGCCAGCGCCAGCCGTAAGCTGGGCGTTTGAAGTTCGCACAGCGACATCCACTGTCATCGGATTGTCAGTTTGGTTTTGCACAACGACCGGCAATTCAAACCGGTCGCCGAAGTTCAAAAAGCGCGGAGCCGATGGACGCGCCATCAACGGCAAGCGAGCCGTAATTGCCGATTCGCCGGAACCGAATTGCTTTTCGCCCGCGACGGCGACCGCCATCACGCGGTAACGAGTCAGGTTGTCCGGAACTTTGACTTTGACTGAAGCGCGTCCATTGGCATCGGTTGGCAAAGCAGGCGCGAACGTGGCTAGCGCGTTGAAATTAATGCGAGCGTGAATCGGTTGAGATGGTTGTGCATCCTCCCCTTCCGCAGCCCTACCCATTTTGGCTGCTCGTCTTGCCAATGGCGTTGCCATTGGAGCAGGTGGAGCTGCTGCATCGTTTGCGACCCCAGAAGTTACCATTCGCAGTTCCTGTTGCCCCGGCTGTCCCTGTTGTCCTTGAGCTTGTCCGATCAAATTTTCTGGTTTCGATAGCACAACGTTCTGCCGCAAATGGTGATTGCTGACATCGCCACCGCGCTGGGTATAAAACCTGGCCAGCGGATCGGCCAATTGATAATTGCTCAGCGCCAGCACAGATTCATCCACGACGACAACGGCCACTTCGCCGCCCGCGACTGGTTTACCCGCAGCGTCGCGCAATTCGACATCCACTGTCGTTTCGCCACCTGGTTCCAGCGCCTTGTCGCGTGGCATTGCCGTCACCGCCAGTTTTCGTTTTAGCGGAGGAACCATCAGGTTCAATGTGCCCGAAGCGAACGCCGGACGCCTGGGCAAACTGGGTTTAGCGTTTCCAGCGTCGTCTGTGCGAACTGCCGAGCCAACCAGATCAACCTGGACGTGAAGGTTCGGCACATAAGCTTCGTTGATCGGAATTTTCAGCGTGTGCGAAGCCGTGGTCATCGTAAAGCGTTCGGTGCTGACCAGGCCGGAACGCTGCAATGTGACGATGGCTTCCGCAGGAAAGAACGGAGCTTGCACCAGAATTTCCGCTGTCTGGCCGGATTCGTAATCTTTCTGGTTGGGAATCAATTCGACTTTTTCCTGCGCTACGTCGCGTTGCGGTTCCGATTTGCCGCCCGCCACCCACAACGTCATCTGGCTTTCGTTGCGGCGTTCACGGTCGTCCAGGATCGAAGCCGTCACGCGATACCGTCCGCCTTCATTCGTCCGAAAGCTGCACTGCACTGGGTTGTTGCCGGAACGGACGACGCAATCTTGCGGAGCGGTTTCGCGCTCTTTCCATTCGCCGTTTTCAAACGCCCAATCAATCAACACGGCGCGCATGCGGATTTCGCGGCCAACCATCAGCTTGCCGTCAATGTCCGTGGCAATCGTTTCAACAATCAGCGGCTCGCCTTTTTGAACGAACATGCGGGGGCTGCGAATGCCGACATACAATTCCGAAGGATGAACCAGCAACGTTGTCGAACCAGCAATTGCCTGGCGATTGACATCCTGCACCACGGCTTGGGCGGTAATGGTCGTCGCGCGAATCGGCGAAACCGAATCGAAATCAATGCGCAAATTGTGTTTGCCTGCGGCGTCCGTGCGACCGGTGAAATTCTGCGAATTGGCTTGCCGTTGCCCGCGAAACTGGTCGTACCACCACCACGGAGTCCACGTTCCAAAGTTGAAATCGCCTCGGTTTGGCGGCGTGTAATTGGTTGGTGTTGATGTCACGCTCCATTGCGTTTCGGTGTTCGACAGCGCGCCTCCGGCGTAATAACTGGCCGAAGCCGTCACCGTCGCCGAACCTTTGACCAGATGCGGGCCATTGCTGGCCGTGACTTTGACTTCGTATTCGGGGCGGCGAAATTCCTCGACCTGAATCAAATGCTCGTGGAAATTGTCCGGCAAAACCAGAGATTCCGGCTTCAGCGCCAGATGCGCGTAGCCCAGGTTCATGGTTGGCGGCAGCTTGAATGCCATATCGAATCCGCCAAGTGCGTTGACGCGCGCCGTACCTTTCAGCACTTCGTTGTTGCGCGAATCGCGAAGCACATAGTTGACGTTTCTTGCGTCAGCGGCGGAACTTACATCACCGGTTTTGCCTCCGCCCAAACGTCGAATCCAGCCTTTGACGTGGACCTCTTCGCTGGGCCGATACATTTTCCGGTCATCAAAAACAAACCAGCGTAATGAATCGGAAACCGGGCGGCGATTCCAGGCGCTTTGCGCGCCTTCCCACCAGTACGGACTTTCGGGCAGGAACGCCACATCTTCGCCTTTGCGTGCGACCAGCATTTTTTGCGAGCCGGACGCTGGAAGCGCCAGCTTCGCCAATCCATCGGCGGCGGTGCTGGCTTTCGCCTGACTGCCTAGTTCAGTTCCCGCACCTCTAAACAATTGCAGTTCCGCGCCCGCAATCGGTTTGCCGTCTTTCAGGGAAGTCGCCCAGCCGACCAAATCGGTTTGATCCACAAAGGCATCCAGGCCAATTTGCGTCGCCTGAACCCACAGCAGGATTTCCTGCTCCCAGTCGCGGCGCTTCACCGTAGGTTCGATGGCCAGAATCACGTGCCCTAAACCGTTTTTCATCGCCGGGCTAAGGTCAATTGCCGTTTCCGCCATTTCGTCTGCTGGAGCGTTGATCGCCAGAGTCTGCGTTTTGACCAATTCACCCGGAGGCGTTTGCGTTGGTTGTTGGCGTTGGTTGCGCGTTTGCAGGAATTGCTGATAAGCGCGCCATTGTTCGACAGTGACGGCGAACATACGGACTTTCACGCTGGGCTGGTTGATCGTGTAAATCGAAAAGCGCGGTGGCCCATTTGGATCAAGCACGACAAACCCGCTGCCATTTGCCGACAACATGGGATGCGCGTCGCCCACGGTGAAACTGCGCGAAACGCTACGCCCAAGCGTTTGGCCAAATCCATCGCGCAAAGCGGCGTCAATTGTCACGGTGTAACTTGTGCGGCCTTTGGTTGCGCCGCTGATTTGGATCGTATTGCCGAAAAGGCCAACTTTCATGCCTTCGATTGCGGGAGTCACTTTCACCCACGCTTGCTGAAAGGCTTTGGCGTCCAGCGGGTTGTTAAACACCATCTGAAACGGAGTGAAGGGACGGCAGCCATCTCCCCATCCGCAGCGCGCTTCGGTCAACTGCAAGGCATCGAAAGTTTTGAACGTGAATTTCTGGGATTCCGTGGTGGCGCGTGGCCCTTCGGCGGAAGGCGCGCCCGGTTGAACCGAAACTGTGAAGGTTGTTCCGGCAGGCAACGGTTGTTCAGCGCCTGCGCCGATCATCGGTTCCGCGCGAAAGGCCAGCCAGCGGTCTTGTTCAGCGGCTTTTACGAAACGGCTCGCAATGTCATCGGCGGCAATTTCTTCGGCGGTTGCCAGCCGCAATCGCCAAGTCGCTCCAGCCGCGGCTAGCCGAATCGCCTTTAACATTTTTGCCGGATCAATTCGCTGGTCGAATTCTATGAAAAGAATGGGGTTGCGCCCGTGCGGGCCGTCGTTCGGATAACTGGATTTGATTTTTACCGGCGGCGTCGCAAAGGTCCAACGCTTGGCTGCTGCCAACGTCCCGCCGGTCGCGGATTTTGTTCCGGCGGGAACTTCGACCGAATAGTTCGTGGCCATCGGGAATCGGCCTTCGGGTTCAAAGATCAAGGTCTTTGTGCCCAGCCATCGCCATTTGCCTTTGGTTTGTGGAGTCAGTTTGACGGGAACTTGCGACGCAGCCAGATCACTGACCGAAGTCACGGCGACCATCGGCTGTGAAAATGTGACGGTCAGGTGCGGAGCCAGCGCAAGTTCTCCTTCGGGTGCGAAGCGCACAACTTCCAGCGCGCCGGTTGCTGTCGGTTCGGGCTTTTCGCCGCTGTCCGCCGGAGGAAATTGCGAATTGATTGTCTGGCCGGTTTTCGGCGGAGGCAGCGAACGGTCGCGCATCGCAAAACTTTTTTCATCGTCAGGGTCAGTTTTAATCGGCGGCAATCGTTTCAGCAGATTATTGATGATGTCGTCTGTCAGCGGCGAAGTTTGCGGCGTCGGCAGCGCTTCGCGACGATCTGCGCCTTCCGTGCCTTCGCTCAAACGAAACTTCAACCCTTCTGTCATATCACCTCTTTGGATGGGGCGAACTGGAACTCTGCGACCTTGTCCGCTGACTGTGGACCAGATGGCGAATGGCAACGTCAGAGCAATTAACGCGACCAACAACATCAACCTTGAGTTCGACGATTCAAAACGTAATTTGGGTTCCATTGGCTGGCTCCTCAATTTCCTTTCAATACAAACTTATCAACTGGGGGCTGAGTGTTTCTGTTCAACTCAACGAACGATTCCCAAAACTTTCCTTGCCAATTCTGCCTGTCAGGCTTTCAAGTTACCAATCGCAGTTTTGGGAATGTGGGTAGGGACGCGAAGTTGGCGAGCTTTGTTCCAGTTTGTTTGCCAGCTTCAACTGCCGCTGGCTATGATTGCCGCATGAGCATTCCGACTGCCGCAATTCTGGTGATTGGCGATGAAATCCTGAGCGGAAAGGTTGAAGACGCCAATGCGCGTTTGCTGATTGGCGAACTGCGTCAGCTTGGCGTGGCGCTTCGCCGCATTCTGGTGGTGCCGGATGAAGTCGCGGATGTTGCGGCGGCAGTGCGCGAATTGTCCGCGCGATTCGATCACGTGTTTACCTCCGGCGGAGTCGGCCCGACGCATGACGATGTGACGATCGTCGGAATTGCAGCGGCATTCGATAAACCGGTGATTCGGCACCCAGAGCTTGAACAAAGGTTGAAAGCTTATTTTGGCGATGGCGCGGACGAATCCAAATTGCGAATGGCCGATGTGCCGGAAAACGCAGAGCTATTGGAAATGCCGGATTGGCGCTGGCCTGTGCTGGTTTGCGGCAATGTTTATATCTTGCCCGGTGTGCCGGAATTGTTTCGCAAAAAGTTTCTGGCCATGCGCGAACGCTTTCGCGTCGAACCATTTTTCACGCACGCCATTTACACCCTGGAAGAAGAGTTCGACATTGCCGCAGCCTTGCGCGAAGTCGCCGACGCAAATCCAGCCGTTGCCATCGGTTCTTACCCCAACTTCGCTACGCCGGATTACAGAGTCAAAGTCACACTGGAATCAAAAGACAATGTTGCGCTTAAAACCACCTTAACTGAGTTGTTGAGAAAATTGGATGGCGGCAGAATCGTTCGAAGTGAGTGAATTCAATGTGTTGCCTTTTCACCGCAGAGGCGCAGAGCACCGCAGAGGTTTCGCAGAGATTTTCAGACTCTCCGCGCTGCCTCGGCGTTCTCCGCGCCTCTGCGGTGAAATCTGTTTTCTTTCAATTGTTCAGTCCTTTTGATTTTGCCGCGACTTCCACTTTCGCCTGCTTCGGAGCGCCCGCCTTCACTTCCAGCGGAACATTCACGCGAACGCTGTCCACCAAACAAACTTTGTCCTTATCGTCGTTGCAAAAGTAAATCACCGAATCAATTGTCGCCGTGGTTGCGCCGCTTTTGGCTTCGATGGGAATTTCCAGCGGGAATTTCGGCTCTGTGAATTTCCGTGCGGTCTCTTTGGCGGTGATCTTGATGGCTTTGTCGTCGGCGGATTTGTACGCCACGTAAAATGGCGCACCAGTGTTGTATTTGTATCCGGCGGGCAAAGTGAACGACAGCGTGATTGAGCCTTTACCGGGAGCGATGCTTTGTTTTTCGACTTCCACCGTGCGGCCACGGAATTTCCGCACCATCGCCATCGTCAGTTTTTCCAAGCCTTTCAGTTCGACG
>CAYLJQ010000080.1:0-15629 GCA_964383955.1 uncultured Heliomicrobium sp.
TGGAAAATCCTTATCCTGAAAAATCCTGTCAAAAAGTTTTACGCTTTGATTTTGTTCATTGCAATCGGCGGTGATTTCACCGGAAAGTCGCCGAAAGCACGCGGCCGCGCTCGTATTTAGCAATAATTCCTTTTCGCTTTCTTTACTGATTCACACCAACTCGTTTGGCGGAATAAAGACCGTTGAAGATGTATTCGGCGCGACCATTCGCGCCAGGAACCAACACCAATTCATTTTCCAACTCCGCGTCAAATGCCAGCCGCCAATCGGCAACTTTGCTTAGCGCAAACTCTGCGCCTTCTGCTTTCAGAACCAGCTTGCCGCCCGTAACAACGATTTCCCAGGTTTGCGGACCGTTGACGAATTTTCCCGCGAAGGCGAACAAATCTGCAGCGGTGAGCGGAATCGCTTTCTTGGATGTTTCGGCGACGGCGGGTTTCAGCGGCAGAAACATCTCTTTCGCTTTGGTCGTCGTTTTGTTCAGCGTCTCGCCGCTTTTGTTGGTCAACACAATCACGGCAAAGCCATGTTCCGGCGCCATCTGAATCATCGAACCGTAACCACGACTGAATCCGCCGTGCATCAACAACCGCACGCCTTGGCTTTCAAAATTCATCAACCCGTAACTGTAAAACGCATTCGGATCGCCGGGCATGGCAATGTGTTTGCCCGACAACTTGGAAAACAAAGACGGCAAAAAAATCTCTTTGCCGTCCAGCTTTCCGCCCGAAAGAAAAGCCGTCACAAACCGCGCCAATTCGTTCGCGCTGGAAAAGATCGAACCGGCGGGCCACATCGCCACGTTGTTGTAAACCGGGCGAATGACTTCGGGCTTTTTGCTTTCCGCATTCAAGTTATGCCCAAGCGCCATCGGATACGTCATTGCGGCAAGCGGACGCAACGTCGTGCGTTGCATGCCCAGCGGTTTGAAAATCAGTTCTTCCATCGCATCGGCGTATGGTTTACCGCTGACTTCTTCCAGCACGTACCCGGCCAGCCAAAAGCCAGGACTGGCGTAGGAATATATTTTTCCCGGTTCCGCGAATAGCGCATCGGCTTTCCAACCGCGCACCATCGTCGCCAGCGCGGCGTCTTCTTGCGCAACCACAGGCGCGGCGAAATCGGCTACGCCAGCGCTGTTGCTGAGCAGTTGATGCGTCGTTAAACGCGCAAGCTCTGGCGACAAGCCTTTCGCAAAATTACCGATAGGCGCATCCAGCTTCAGCCGACCTTGTTCTGCCGCGCGCACCAATGCCGCAGCCGTAAACATCTTGGTCGTCGAACCCAGACGAAACAGAGTATCCGGCGCGACGGGCGCACCGGTTTCAACACTGATAACGCCGAAGCCTTTGGCAAAAACAATCCGCCCGCCGTTGATCACCACAACGGCTGCGCCCGGAGTGTTCGTTTCTTTCAGTTCCGCCCGGATGACAGTTTCCAGTTCACGAAACACAGGCTCTTTGGGTTGCGCCAGTGCAGGCAACCCAAAAATCAGCGCAGCAATGACTTGAATAATCAACAAGCGTTTCCGCCTCACCGCTTCTCCTTCGCTTCCGGTTCGCAGGCGTCGAGTTCAATCGTGGAAGCTGCGTTGACGATCTTCCAGCCGTCCGCTGTCCGCATCAGATGAAACGAATTCGTGCCGCAATGCGAAAAGCGGTCGTCCACATAAAACCCGTAACGTCCGCGCACCAGCACCAAATCGCCGCTGACCAGCACTTCCGGCTTGTACATACGCTCTTTCAGCACGCCTTTCGTTTCAACAATCAATTTGGCAAAGGCTTCGCCGTTGAACACGCGCAAGCTTGGCTGACCTTCGCGCCGTTGCGTAGCCGTCAACTGGCCTTCGGCAGAAAATAGCGCGCGCATCGTTGCCGCATCCTTCACCCGCATCGCATCAAACAGCTTGTTGACGACGGCCAGTGCTTCTTTGGCGGCGTCATCTTTTTCCGAACTCTTTGCCGTCTGCGCTGAAGCCGTTGCCACCACCAAGCACAACACAATTCCACTCAATATTGTTTTCATAAGATTAGCTCCGGCGAGGAACGCCCTTCGCACAACATTACTCCGCCCGCAGGGCGATCATTGGATCAACTTTCGTTGCTCGCCGCGCTGGAACCCAGCAAGCGACAAGCGCCACCACACAAAACACCAGCGGCACAATCGCAAACGTCAACGGATCAGCCGTCGCGACACCAAAAACCAAACTCTTCATCAATCGCGTTAACGCGAAAGCGCCAAACAACCCCAGCGCCACGCCACAGAAAACCAACATCAATCCCTGCCGCAAGACCAGTCGCAAAACATCGCCCGCTTGCGCCCCCAACGCCATCCGCAAACCGATTTCCGGTGTGTGCTGCGCGACGAAATACGACAACACTCCATATAAACCGATTGCAGTCAACAACAACGCCAGAGCGGCAAATGTGCTCATCAGAATCATGGCCACGCGGCTCTGAGCCGATTCCTCGCCCAAAACTTCTTCCATCGAGCGAATGTTGGTTACTGGCTGATTCGGATCAACCGCGTGAACAGCGTTGCGAACGGCATCCGCCAAGCTCATTGGTTCGACACTGGTGCGGATTGTCAGGTCGCGCGGCGAGAAGAAAAAATGCGATTTGATCTGGCGCTGAGGCAAATACATTTCCGGTTTGACTGGTTCGGTCATTCCCATCTGTCGCACGTCAGCGACAATGCCGACAATGGTCAACCAGGGCCGGTCCGAATCCGCAGAGCCGATTTTGAACCGTCGGCCCAGTGCGTTTTCGTTTGGCCAATACTGGCGCGCCATCGTCTCGTTGATAATGGTCACAGGTTCCGACTGTTCCTGGTCGCGCCCGTCGAAATATCGCCCTTGCCGCAACGCGATACGCATGGTTTGCAAATAATCATTGGTCACTTGCCGGTGGTTGGCATTGAACCCCAAACCCGGTTCTGCCTGACGGCCTTCTATGCTCAAACCGTTTGCGCCGCCTTTCCATTCCAGAGGAACCGAAGTCGTATACCCGGCCGAAACCACTCCGGGCACTGCACGCACGCGTTCAATCACCTGATTGTAAAACGCGACACGACGGGCGTGCTCTCCGTATTTGTATTCCGGCAGCACGGTGCGCATCGTCAGCACCTTTTCCGGGCTTAGCGGAGAATATTGTCCATGCAAATTGAACAGCGTTTGAATCAGCAGCCCCGACCCAATCAATAGCATCAGGGACAAAGCGACTTCACCCACAACCAGCACATTGCGCAACCGGCGCTGGCCTATGCCCGTGCCTGACCGGCCACCGCCTTCTTTCAAGGCTTCATTCAAATCCAAACGGGAAGCCTGTAGCGCTGGCGCCAATCCAAACAGGACTCCTGAAACCAGCGAAGCCAACAAGGTGAAGAGCAACACCCGTCCATCTAGCTGCAATGCGGTTTGTCCGGTCATCGCCGGAGGAATGAGCTGCCGCAAAAACTCGAAACTCCACAGCGCCAAAAGTATTCCCAGCACACCACCGGAAACTGCCAACAACAGGCTTTCGGTTAGCAGTTGCCGCACGATGCGGCCCCGTCCTGCACCCAAAGCCGAGCGCACGGCGATTTCCCGCGTGCGTGTCGCGGCGCGCGCCAGCATCAGGCTGGCAATGTTGGCGCAGGCAATCAGCAGTACGAATCCGACAGCCGCCAGCAAAATCATCAACGATTGCTGAACATTGCCCGTCAACTCTTCGCGCAACGAAATCACCACACTGCTAAGCCCCTTTGCATCGTCAGGATAAACCTGCGCGATTCGTTGCATGATGGATTTGATGTCGGCGTCGGCTTGCGCAATGGTCACGCCTGGCTTCATGCGTCCGACGACTGTCAGAAAATGATTGCCGCGATTGGCAAGCTCGCTCGACGTGAAAGCCGACGGCACCCACAAATTGATGTAGTTCTGGTAAAACTGGAACCCCGGCGGCATGACCCCAACGACGCGAACCTTTTCGTCATTCAGCAAAATGTCGCGATTGAGAATGCCCTGGTCGCCGCCAAAACGGTTCTGCCACAAACGATGGCTGATGATGGCGACTTTGCTGGCACCTGGCTGGTCTTCGGCGGGTAGGAAATTGCGGCCTAGCGCTGGCTTCACGCCTAGCAGCGGAAAGAAGTTGGACGTCACGCCAAACGCGTTCAATTTTTCCGGCTCGCCGTCGCCAGTCAAATTGAAGCCGCGGAAATCCAGCGCCGCCATGTCTTCAAACGAATGATTTTGCGCCTTCCAGTCTGCATAATTTGCCGGAGCAGGCGTGTCGCGTGGAAATCCTATCTTGGTCGCATCTTCCCAAATCAATGCCAATCGCTCCGGCTCTTGATATGGCAAAGGCCGCAACAACACTCCATCCAGCAAACTGAAAATCGCCGTGTTCGCGCCAATTCCCAACGCCAACGTCAACACCGCAATTAACGTAAAGCCCGGATGTTTCCGCAGCATCCGCAATGCGTACCGCAAGTCTTGCCAGAGTGTTTGCATGGTTTCCCCCTTGAAAAGGATGAATTATGAATGATGAGTGCGGAATGAAGGAGCCTACATTCATCATTCATAATTCCGACTTCATCATTCGTAGCGAAGCGCAATCATCGGATCTACTTTCGCCGCTCGCCGAGCAGGAACCCAGCAAGCCAGCAAGGCGACACTGCCCAGCAGCAACGCAATCACGGCGAACGTTGCTGGGTCAGTGGCGCCCACTCCAAAAAGCAAACCTGACATCAAGCGGGTTAAGACAAGTGCGGCAATCAACCCGACGGCCAGTCCGATGGCAACAGGCATCATGCCTTGCCCGATGACTTGCCGAAGCACATCAACGCCGCGCGCGCCCAGCGCCAAGCGAATGCCGATTTCGTGCGTGCGTTGCGCCACCGAATACGAAATGACGCCGTAAATGCCGATTGCCGCCAGAACCAATGCCAAAAACGAAAATCCTCCCAGTAACATGGTCACCAGGCGTTTTGGCGAAGCCGCCTGGTCAACCAATTGTCCTAACGTTTGGTATTCGGTAGTTGGCAGGTTCGGATCAACTCGTCTGAGCGCTTCCCGCACGTTGGGCGCAAGCGATTCAGTCGTGGATTTTGTTCTGACGACAAGCTCTACGGAGTTGGAACCGGGTTGCGTGATCGGCACATACATCTCCATTCCGGCTTCTTTTTCCAGTTCGCTGTGCCGCACGTTGCTAACAACGCCGATGATTTTCCATTCCTGAGGCCCTCCCATCATTGCGATTTGGCCAACGGCGTCTTTACCCGGCCAAAGCCGCCGCGCCGCCGTTTCGTTGATGATCAGCACTTTTTCGCTTTCGGCCGTATCGTGTTCCGTGAAATCGCGACCCGCACGCAGTGGAATGCGCATCGTAGAAATGTACCCGTGATCCACAATTCGCGGAAACACGATGGGAAGCTGCCCGTCTGCGTAGCTTTCCCCCTTCGCTCGCAAAACCCAACTGCGATTGCGTCCCAGCGGGAGCGTGTCGGTCAACCCGGCGGATTCAACACCGGGCACAGCTTCGACCGATTGAACCAATTGGCTGAAAAAGACATTTCTTTGCTCTTGATTCGGAAAACGGTCGCCTGTCTCAATGCGCCAAGCCGCGGTCTGTTCCGGTCGAAATCCCAAATCTACTTCCAGCAGTCGCTTGAAGCTGCGAATCAGCAATCCCGCGCCGACCAACAACACGCAAGCCATCGCCACTTCCGCAACGACCAACGCTTGCCGAGTCCACGCGCGCCCTTTTCCTTCGCTGGAACCACGGCTGGCGTCTTTCAAATCTTCGTGAACGTCCGTGCCGGACATATGCAGCGCGGGCATAATTCCGAACAGCAATCCGGTGACGACGGCTACGACCACCGTAAAGGACAACGCCGTGCCATCAATCTTCACCGTCTGCAACAACGGAATGCTGAACGCTTTTGAAGCTGCCAACGCTTTCGTCCCCGCATACGCCAGCGGCAATCCAATCGCCGCGCCGAACAGTGACAGCAACAAACTTTCGGTCAACATCTGGCGAACCAATCGCGCGCGGCTTGCACCCAGAGCAATTCGCACGGCGATTTCTTTTCGCCGCGCAGCCGCTCGCGCCAGCAACAGGTTCGACAGATTCGTGCAGGCAATCAGCAAGACGCAGCCCACCGCTCCAAACAGCACCAAAAACGCGCGTCGAAATCGTCCGCTGATTTGCGCTTGCAAGCCGGTCATCCGCGCGCCGAATCTGTTTCCTCGCTCCGGATGCGCCTGTTTTATCAGCTGGTTCATCAGATCGAATTCTGCCTGCGCCTGTTCGATGTTTGCGCCGGGCTTCAACCGTCCGATCACTGCCAGCGTGTTTCCCCAGCGATTGGTTTCCTGCGTCAGCGGGAACGGCACCAGCATGTCCACTTTGGAACCCGGCGAAAACACGGAGGAAAAATCGAATGTCGGCGGCATCACGCCAACCACCGTTGTAGGTTTGTTGTTCAGCGAAATCGTGCGACCGACAATGCTTGCATCGCCGCCAAATCGCCGCTGCCAGAATCCATAATTCAAAATCGTCGCCTGACTGCCATTCCATCGGCATTCTTCTTCGGTAAAGCCTCGGCCAAGCTGCGGCGGCACACCTAACAAATCAAAAAAGTTCTGCGATACGCCCACACCAATCACCCGCTCCGGTTCGCCTACGCCGGTCAGGTTGTAGCTTCCATAATCAAAGAAGGCGAAATAGGCCCCCAAATCCTCAAAGGATTTGTTTGTGCTGCGCCAATCCAGGAAGTTGTTGACCTGTGTGGTTTGAGAGGAAAGCCCGCCTCCCCCCGGTGAGTTATTCGCAATCCAAACAAGCCGCTCCGGCTCACGAAACGGCAGCGGTCGAAACAGAAGTGCATTCACCACGCTGAAAATCGCCGTGTTCGCGCCAATGCCAAGCGCCAGCGTCAACACCGCGATCAAAGTAAAGCCAGGCTTTTTCACCAACATCCGCGCACCAAAGCGCAAGTCTTGCCAAAATGTTTGCATGCAGCCTCCTGTAATTTCGAAGTGAGAAGTTTTCCGTGTCTGGGGTTAGTGACTGTAATGCTGCGAAGGTTCCAACTTCATTTCACAAAATTTGACGCTGATCCCCCAAAACTTTCACTTCACACCACCAGCTAAACAAAACTCTTCCATCAGCTTTGTCGAAGATGGCGGCTCACAGCCTAATCGCCTTTCTGCCCATGAATTTTGGGTGCCCTGACAGTGGTTGGGCCGTTGACCGTGGAAAGGCGAATCACAGGATTTGGGCCGCCGAATTCGATCAGGCTTGGCTTTTCCCAAGTGCGCACGGATTCTTTGCATTGGGCGGCTCGGCATTCGACGGGGGAATGTTTGGACGTGTTGACGCGCACTCCTGACTGGTAATCGGGCGGAACAATCAGTTCGACTGGGCCGTTTTGCGTGCTGCCTTCGACGTGGCCGCTTTCCCAACGACTGCCGAGCAGTTCAACCGTGAGCGGGCCGTTTTGAACCTTCAGATTGTGTTCTCCACGATTGCCGGTAAGTGTGATGGGTCCATTCAGCACTTCTGCACGAGTTTGGCCGTCCACATCCTGAAACGAAACCGGGCCGTTGGTGTTGCGGGCTTCGATATTCGCGGTGATCGAATTGACTGCAATGGGAGCATTTTTGGCTTCCAGTTTGAATGCTGAACCACTGGGCGCATTGATGATCAAATAGCCCATCCAGGTATCATCCTTCCCTGCGCCTGTGACGGTGACGCGCTCGCCTTCAATGGACAGTCTAATCTGCGACATCAAGGTTTGCGCTTCTGCCAGACTTTCGCCGGCTGCGCCCAGGCAGGCTTTGATTGCATACTGGTCGCGATCCCAACCGTTGACCTGAATGCCCCCATACGAAGAAGCCAAAACCTGAAGCGAGGAGACGGCTGATTTGGGAATCACTCGTTCCTGTTCAGACCGGACCACCTGCCAGCCGTCAACTTTCATGGTGATGTCTTCGCAACTGGTGACGTCTTTCTCGCCACTGGTCCTAATTGAAAATCCGTGATGCTGCCGTTTTTGGGCATTGCTGGTCGTGCAATTCAAACACAAGCTGACAACCGCAAGCGCGATCAAAAAGTAAATCCCTTGTTTCATCACAATGCCTCCTGTCGAACGTTGAGTTGATTCATACCTGAGCGCCGTTTTCCCTTTACCGATTGAGCAGCGGAACATAACCAGGCCGCAGTTTTTCTTCTCGTTCTTGCGCGGCACGCACGGCGCGCTCTTCGCCCGCTTTCACGGCAGAGTATTCTTCTTCAGTCAAAATCACTTTCAACCACAGTTGCAGGTCGCGGCTGCCCAGCGCTAGCCATTGACCGCTGGGACTGAACGCGGCGGAGTTGTAACTGATGTTGTCGTATTGCAGCCGCCGGACAACTTCTGCGGTATCGGTTTTCCAAACCATGACACATACGCCAAGACTGCCAGCGGCCAGCAAATCGCCATCGGGGCTGAACGCGACCGAAGTCACACTGTTGCGAAGACCGGGAAAGTCGCGCACTTCGCGACCGGTCTGTAAATCCCACAACTTCACTTCGCCGAATTCGCCGCCCGAAGCCAACCAGCGCCCGTCCGGGCTGATCGTCAGCGAAGCGATGCCTTTGCTGTGGCCGGTCAAGATGCTTTTCGCTCTGCCGGAATCCATATCCCAAAGCATGATCGTGTGATCCCAACTGCCAGATACCAACAGTTGACCGTCCGGCGTAAACACTACGGAAGTCACGGGGCGCGTATGACCACGCAACGTTTCGACTTCGTGGCCCGTCACCGCGCGCCAGATGCGAATGGTTTTGTCGTGACTGCCGGAAACCAGCCATTGACCGTCTGGGCTGAACGTCACGGCGCGCACTTCTTCGGAATGGCCGCGCAACACCTGAAGCTCCTTGCCCGTGTCTGCTTCCCACAGCTTGATGGAGTTGTCGCGGCTACCCGTCACCAGCATCAGATCGTTCGGGCTGAAAGCGACGGAATTGACGCTGGCGGCGTGTCCTGTGAAGGTGTGAAGCTGCGACATCGAATCCACTTCCCAAAGCTGCACTCCGCCGTGCAGGAATCCGGCGGCCAGCATCAGGCCGGAGTGGCCGCCTCCGTGACTGAATGCAATGGAGCGCACATAATCGCGCGGATCAATGGCGTAGCGCTTATCGAAGCGTTCGTGAATGTGCTGTAAATCGTGCTGGAACTCTGTCAACCGTTCCAGCATCTGCAACCGATCACGATATGTCGCATCCGCCGTTTGCTGCTCCACTTGCCGAAAAACGCTGTCCATTTTTTCGCGCACCGATTCCGCAATCACGTACCCTTGCAACTGCGCGGCATCGTGTTTGACTTGTTCAAATCGGTCGCGGACAGGCTGCACCAGCCGTTCCAGCAACAGTTCGACTTGCGGACGCAACGAATCAAAGACCGGATCGGTTTTTGCGCGTTCGTAATATCGCGGGTCTCCGCTGATGGCCTGTTCCAAATTGGCAATGGCGTCGTCTTCTTTTCCAAGCATGGCTGCGACAGCGGCGTAACGATAGTAGGCGTCGTAAAATTGCGGCTGCAACGCGATTGCCTCTTTCCATTCGGCCAGCGCGTCTTCCTGGCGTTGTTGAATCAGGCAGGTCAGGCCGGCAAAGTAATGCGCTTCTGCTGCTTGTTGAGCGTCATTGGGCCGTGCGTACTTTGCCGCTTTGCGAAAATAGAGAAGCGCGTTCGGCAGGTTGATGCAATGGTACAGGTACAGATTCGCAATGGACCGCAGCACCACGTAATCAGGGTAGTTTCGCTTTTCCGCTTTCAGAAAATCGCGCAGCGCTTCTTCGTACCAGCCGTTCAAATACGCCCGTTCGGCCCGCGTGCGATAGGCTCTGGCTTCACGTTCGAATTCTGCAAGCCGGATTTCTTCCAGCACGTCCAGCAAAGCCGTCTGCTGCATTTCCAGCTTCCACACAATGTCGCCAAGCAAGGGCGAGAAGTCGGCATTCAGCCGCGCCACACCGCCAGCCAAATCTTCCAGCTTGAATTCCAGCGTGCGCAATCCTGCGCGCACGTCCTGGCGCACGCGGTTGCGAAGCGCGCCAAGCCCGCCCACCAGCGCCGCCTTGTATTCCTGTTTGCTGAGCGAGAGCTTCAGCGAAGAATCAGCTCCAGAACCGCCAAGGCGTAACTTCGCCGGTTCGGACTGCCCCTTTTGTTGATTCAGATATTCGGCCCAGGACACTTGCCCCTGTGGCACGTCCGATAAACTCATGTTTTCCCCTTTATTGAGGTTGAGTTCTTTGTGGGGGGCGAGTCATCTGCTGTGCGGCGATGCGCCAGACACCGTTTTGTTTGACGAACAAGGATGTGAAGCGGCGCTCGTTATCAATCTCGCGTCCTTTGTAATTGATGCGCCAGACTGCCCTGCCCGTCAGCACGGCGGAATCGCCATACACGCGCACCCGCAACTGCTCAGTGCGAAAAAACAAGGTCTTCAAATCTTCCGTGGGCAGCAGATCTTTCAGTTCCGCCGCCTTGTCGCGCACGTTGCCGTCGCCGGACGTGATAATGAAATCGTCATCCAGCAGGTTTTCCAACTGTGCTTTGTCGCCTTTGACAATGGCATCGCACCAAGCTTGGTTTCGAGCCAGAACTTCCTGCTCAGCCTTTGTTAAAGAATCGCTTTTGCCAGCCGGTGTCTGACCGTAAGCATCTGGGAAGACAAGCAGCAACAGGATCAGTAAATAGTATTTTGATTTCATTTTACCTCTCTTTAATCGCAACGGAGCGCAACTATCGGGTCTACCTTTGCGGCACGCCGCGCTGGAATCCAGCAAGCCAGAAACGCGACAACGGCCAGCAACAAGGCAATCCCGGCAAACGTCGTCGGATCGGTTGCGCCGACGCCAAACAGCAGGGTTTTCATCAATCGCGTCAGCGCAAATGAAGCCACCAAGCCAAAGGCGATGCCGCTGAATACCAATGCCATTCCGTGTTTCAGCACCAGGTTCAGGGCGTCTTTCGTTTGCGCGCCGAGCGCCATGCGAATGCCGATTTCGCGTGTGCGCTGCGAAACGCTGTACGACATAACGCCGTATATGCCGACCACCGCCAACAGCAAGGAAATCGCCGCGAACGTGCCCAGAAGCCAGGTGTAAAGTTTGGGTTCCGCCAGCGCGCGACCCAGCGATTCAACAGGTGTAGCAATCTTGGCGGGAATGTATTTTAGGTCTATCTGGCCTATGGCACGTTCAACTGCCGCTTGCGTGCTTGCCGCATCCCCAACCGAACGCACAAGCAGCGTCTGGGAAAACCAGGTTTGCTGCGTGTAGGGAATATAGATTTGCGGCAGAACGTTTGCCGGTTCGCCCTGCACCTGGTCTTTGACGACACCGACGATCTGGCGTTGTTGTTTGCCGCCCAGATAGTTGTAAGCGATGGATTCGCCAATCGGGTCTTTGCCAGCGAAGTATTGCCGCGCCAATTTTTCGTTGATTACAACAACCGGCGCTGTCCCTGCGCGGTCAAATTCGTTGAACGCGCGTCCCTTGATCAAGGGCGTTCCCATTGTCTGGAAATAGTTCGCGCTGACGGCGTCGTACAATGCGCGCTCTTCCGCAGGCATGGGATCGCTTACACGATTGAAGGCAAATTGCAGATAGGCGAACGGCGCACCGGTCATCACGCCTACGCTGGCAACACCGGGAACCGCCGCCGCCTGTTGCTGAAGCTGTTGGACGCGGGCGACACGCGTCGCTTCGTCGCGAAATTCTCCCGGCGACAGGTTGATGCTGACGGCGATCAGATTCTGCGGTTCGAATCCCAAGTCAACACGCTGCAAGCGTAAAAAGCTGCCGATCAACAATCCTGCGCCAACCAGCAAAACCAGTGTCAGGCCGATTTCCGCCACAACCAAAACGCTCCGCGTGCGTTGTCCAGCAACGCTGTCCTGACCAGAGCGGCCATCTTTCAAGCATTCGTTGACATCGGTGCGCGAAGCGCGCCAGGCGGGCAATAAGCCGAAGAGGAATCCCGTCACAAGCGTTGCGCCCAGGGTGAACAGCAACACAGCGCTATCAATGCGCACCGCATCCTGTAACTGCAAATAGGCGTACGAAGCGGGCATCAGCCCGACCAGCAGGTCTTTGCCCCAAACCGCCAGCAACAAACCCAAAACGCCGCCCACCAGCGCCAGTAATAAATTTTCCACCAGCAACTGTTGGATCAATTGCCCGCGCGTGGCTCCCATTGCGGCGCGAATCGCCAGTTCCCTGCGCCGCGAAGCCGCGCGCGCCAGCAACAAATTTGCCAGGTTGGCGCAGGCAATCAACAGCACGAAGCCTACTGCCGCCAGCATAATCAACAGCGACCGTTTCACGTCGCGAACCATTCGGTCGCGCAAAGGCGACAATGCGACGGTGATGCCTTTGTTGGTGTCCGGGTATTGTTGCGCCAGACGTCCCGCGACAGCTTTCAATTCATTTTGCGCGGTCGCCACGGTTTGTCCGGGTTTGATCAAACCAAACACGTTGAAATAGCGTGCGCGACGGAGTTGCATTTCGCCCGAATCACGCGAAAGCGGAATCCAGCTTTCGGCATATTCGGGATATTTGAAATCGGGCTGCATGACGCCAATCACCTGCACGCCGTTGTCGTCCAGCATCTTGCCGATGATGTTTGGGTCGCCCCCGAATTTGCGCTGCCACGTGCTGTAGCTCAGCACAACTGTGTCCGGCGCGGCCACCACGCCATCTTCCGGGCTGAAGGTGCGACCGAGCAGCGGCTTGGCATTCAGCAATTCGAAAAAGTTGGCTGAAACTCTTGGACCGCGCAACAATTCAGGCCGGTCGCCGCGCACCGCAACGCCGCCGTCGCCGGACATTGCCGCCAACTGTTCAAACGCCGGGCATTGCTCTTTCCAATCCCAAAAATCCGCCGGAGCCGCGCCGCCGAAAGTTTCCACGCCGCGCAATTCATTGCCCGTTTCGATGGCAACCAGTCGCGGGTTATCCAGATACGGCGTTGGCCGCAACAACACCGCATTGACCAAACTGAAAATCGCTGTGTTTGCGCCGATACCCAGTCCAAGTGTAATCGCCGCGATCAGCGTGAACGCTGGATTTTTCCGCAACATTTGCGCGCCGTAACGCAGGTCTTGTAAGAGTGTTTGCATGGTTCCCCTTCAAAAAGGATGAATTCTGAATGATGAATGCGGTAGGAAGAGTCTCGAATTCATCATTCATCGTTCCGACTTCATCATTCACAGCGAAGCGCAATCATGGGATCAACCTTTGTCGCGCGTCGTGCCGGTATCCAGCAAGCCAGCATGGCGACAGCAGCCAAACACAACGTGACGGCTGCAAAGGTCAGCCAGTCGGTTGCGCCGGTCAGCTTCAGCAGCTTCGCCAGCAGTTGGGACAACCCCAAACCACCTGCCAAACCGATGCTGACGCCGATCAAAATCAAGCGCAGCCCTTGCCGCAACATCAGCGCAACCACGCTTCGCGGCGTTGCGCCCAGCGCCATTCGCACGCCGATTTCGTGCGTGCGCTGCGAAACGGCGTACGACATCACCCCGTAAATTCCCACTGCGGCCAGCAACAGCGCGAAAAAGCCAAACACGCCCATCACGCCGCTGGAAAACCGGAAGTGCATAATCGAACGGTCGCGCACCGCCACCATCGTTCGCACTTCGGCGACGGGTTGGTCGGGATCAATCGCTTTGACTTCACTGCGAATTGCGCCCACCAACGCCAGCGGATCGGTTTGGGTGCGAGCGACCAAAAACATGGTTGACCAGGGGTCTTGGGCTTGCGGCGAAAAGTAATCGGGCGACAGCGGCTGATTCAGTTCGTGACGAACACTGCCAACAACGCCCACAATTTCACGCCAGGGATTTCGTTCTATCGGTCCGGCCAAACGCATTCGCTTGCCGATGGCATCGTGACCATCCGGGTTGTTGCTGGGCCAATGCCGTTTCGCCAGTTGTTCGTTGATGATGATGACGGGCGCTGCGTCAGCAGTGTCTCGTTCGTTGAAGAACCTGCCTTTTAGCAGCGGGATTCTCATCGTTTGAAAATACAGGGGCGTGCAGGCTCGTTCGCGGCCTTCCATTTCCTGGCCCGGCGGCGGTTCCGGGCGTCCTTCGATCAGAAAGGTGCTGGAGGAATTGCTTTGCCCCAACGGCAGATGGCTGATGAATCCAGCGGATTCAACGCCAGGCATCGCGTTAATCCGCTCTGCCAGTTGACCGTAAAACTCGCCACGCTGTTTGGGTGTCGGATATTTTGCAGCCGGAACCGTCAAGCTCAACGTCAGCACATTGTCCGCTTCAAACCCCGGATTGGCTTTCAGCAAATTCAGGAAGTTGTTCATCAACAATCCAGCGCCAAGCAACAGAATCAATGCCAGCGCGACTTCGGCAACCACAAACGCGCTGCGCAAACGGCTGCGGCCGGCGATGTCCGATGTGCGCCCGCCGCCATCTTTCAACGTCGAATTCAAATCCTGCCTTGAAGATTGCCACGCAGGCGCAAGACCGAACAGAAAGCCTGCTCCCAGCGACACCAGCGTCGCGTACCCCGCCACGGTCCAATTGATTCCCAACTGTTCAAACCCCGGCATCATTGCGGGCGCGTCATCTGGCAGAATCGCTTTGAACGCCGCCAATCCCCACAACGCAACCAGCAACCCCAGCGCGCCGCCACCCAAACCAAGCAAACAGCTTTCGGTCAGCATTTGCCGCACAATTCGCCAGCGGCCTGCGCCGAGCGCCAGTCGCACGGAAATTTCTTTGGTGCGACCGGAAGCCCGCGCCAGCATCAAATTCGCCACGTTCGCGCAGGCAATCAGCAAAACGAAAAACGCTGCGCCCCAAAACGCTGGCATCAGCTTGCTGTAATTCAACACCGTGTCGTCCAGCACCGTGCGCACGACCACATCGCGACCTGTATTCGATTGCGGAAACTGCTGCCGCAATCTGCCCATGACGGTGCTCAGGTCGGCTTGGGCCTGGGCGACGCTGACGCCGTCTTTCAACCGTGCCACGCTCAGATACCCGTGGTTGCCGCGCGATTGGCGCAGCTCCGGCGAAAACACCAACGGCGCAAACACTTCGCCGCCGCGCGGGTAATTCAGGTCCGCTGGCAACACGCCGATGACGGTGCGCGCCACGCCGTTCAGCGTGATGGTTTTGCCGATGATTTGCGGATCGCTGGCAAACCGGCGCTGCCACAGCCCGTGCGTCAAAATGGCGACATTGTCTTTGCCGATTTCTTCCTCTTCGGGCCGGAAGGTGCGGCCAAGCATTGGCTTCACGCCCAGCGCATCAAACAGATTGGCCGTCGCGCGAAATCCGCGCAGCCGTTCGGGCGGTTCGACGGCGGAAAGATTGACGCTCCACCAGATGTAAAGCCCGACTTGTTCGAAAGAATTGCTTTGATCGCGCCAGTCGAAGTAATTGGCCGGAGCGGCTTCGTTACGTTCAATGCCTTGGCTGGGCACCGTTTCCCAAATTGCCACCGTGCGGTCTAGCGCAGGCAGATTGACGGGCTTCAGCAAAATCGCGTTGATGATGCTGAAAAATGCGCTGTTCAACCCAATGCCCAGCGCCAGCGTCAGCACCGCAATCAACGTAAAGCCGGGTT
>CAYLJQ010000081.1:0-15589 GCA_964383955.1 uncultured Heliomicrobium sp.
CAAGAAATAAGTCCACAACAGTCAAAGCGGTGACAGCTTGGCGCCCTTAAAACCCCCCCCGGGTGACACGCTGTCACGGCACGCTTCCCAAAAACTCCCCTTCAGCTCCCATCGCCATTGGTTTTCAATCACTTACGCCTTTAATCGGATTGTGGTACGGCTGTTGCCACTCAAGCTGGCGTTCACGGGAGAACCCCGAATTAAGATTGGCTCTTCTCCTTATTTCTCCGCCTTTTTGTCAGTTGCTATTTTGGAGATTTACCTAGCATGTTTAGAAGTTCCAGATTTCCTATGTTCGGCGGAGTTGCGTTTCTTTTGTTGGCGGCAGCGTTGTTTCTATCCAGTTCATTCAACGTTCAAGCCAGTGATGATAGTGATTTTGAATTCACGGGGGTGATTGAAACGCTGCCTGCAACGACGGGCTTCATTGGCGACTGGAAAGTGGGTGGCCGCACCATTCACGTCACGTCCGCCACAAAATTGAAACAGTCTGACGGCCAGTTTGCCGTCGGCAAAACCGTCAAGGTCGAAGGCGTCAAACAAAACGACAATTCGGTCAATGCCAAAGAGATCGAAACCAAATCCGGTTCGAATGGCAATAATCCGAGCTTCAAGTTTTACGGTGTGATCGAAGAATTGCCTAATACCACAGGGCGAATTGGCGATTGGAAAGTTTCCGGGCGCGTTGTTCACGTCAGCACAACCACGATCATTGAACAGCGGGACGGCCCATTGGCAGTCGGCGCCAAGGTGGAAGTGGAAGGCAGTCAACGCGCGGACGGTTCGGTGGATGCCCGCAAAATCCACACGGAAGATGAATCCAGCAGCAGCGGATCGTTTGAGTTTTATGGGACGATTGAAAGTTTGCCCAGCACCACCGGACGCATCGGCGAATGGGCGGTCAGCGGCCGCAAAGTCAATGTTACGGCCTCAACACGCATCAAACAGGAAAGAGGCCTGGTCGCGGTCGGTGTGGTGGTCGAAGTCAAGGGCACACTGAAATCCGACGGTTCGGTGGATGCCAGCGAAATCGAAACCAAGTCCGGCTCCGGCAATCCCGGAGGACCAAATAACGGCAGAGTTTCGGAATTTTACGGAACCATTGAAGCCCTGCCCGGCACTACAGGTCAGATTGGAACCTGGACAATCAGCGGCCGCAAAGTCAACGTTACGGCCTCAACCGTCATAGAGCACGCAAATCGCGGCATTGCCGTTGGCAAACGTGTTGAGGTCAAAGGCGCTTCCCAGGCTGACGGTTCGATCAATGCCTCGAAAATTGAAATCAAAGAAGGGCCAGCAGGCTCGTCCGGTTCGGGCATTTTGTACGGCAAGATTGAAACGCTGCCGTCGGCAACCAGCCTGATCGGCGATTGGAAAGTCGCGGCCAAAACGATTCACGTCACTGCGGCAACGATCATTGAACGCAAATACGGAACAGTCGAAGTTGGCGCGTTCGTCGAAGTGTACGGCACAGCGCAAACCGACGGTTCGATCAACGCCACAAAGATCGAAGTCAAACAGGGACCGGGCAATGGCGCTTTTATGAGCTACAGCCCCGTGGCAACTGTGAGTTCCGCCAGTTACCGCGAAGACAATTCGCCGGAATCCATCGTTTCGGCGTTTGGCAACGGCCTGGCTTCAACGACGATGATTGCTTCGACCCAGCCGCTGCCGTTGACCCTGGACAATGTCAATGTTCTGGTGGACGGACGGCAGGCAAGGTTGTTTTTCGTGTCGCCGAATCAGATCAATTATCAGATTCCTGCAGACACGCCTTCCGGGCTGGCCAATGTGGTGATTTCAAAAGCCGACGAAGTCGTTTCGCAAGGAACGATCCAGGTTTCCAATGTCGCGTTGAGCCTTTTCACGGCTGATGCTTCAGGCCAGGGAGCGCCCGCTGGTTTGTTGCTGCGCGTGAAAGCCAATGGCGAACAGGTGTACGAATCACTGGTTCGCTTCGACGCTTCGCAAAACAAACTGGTTCCAGCGGCCATCGTTCGCCGCACGGGCGAACAGCTTTACCTGATTCTGTTTGGCTCCGGGTTGCGGAACGCGCCGAATTCCGACGGCAATGCGGCCAACGGCGTTGCGGAAAGCGTCGAAGTCACAATCGGCGGCATCAATGCCCAGGTAATTTATGCCGGTGTCGCGCCGGGTTATGTCGGGCTGGAGCAAATCAATGTGCGCATTCCCGATGAAGCGCTATCGAATCCGAATTCCGCAGTCACAGTGAAAGTTCGCGATGTGCTGAATAATCTCAAGCAAGCCAATATTGTCACTGTGTCTATTCAATAAAACCTTACCGGCGAGAGGTGTCGGGGGATAACTCTGGCCGGTTGGGCAGGCGATGCTCGCTTCTGCGGAGAGATCGAGCATCGCCGTCTTTTTAATGCCGATTGCCCTCCCACATGAAGAAGGCTTTTTCACAAGTTGGCCGCACGACCGTTTGGATCATAGCCATCATTGTCATCTCGACAGTGGTGGCTTTAGTCGTTGATTGGCGTGCGCCGTGGTTTGGGCTGTATGCGCGCGACGCATTGATGCGCACGCGCGGCACGATGGCAGCGCCGGGAGAGATCGTGATTGTCGCCATTGACGATGCCAGCATCGCCCGCTTTGGACGGTTTCCCTGGCCACGCACGCTAACAGCCCAAGCATTGGACAAAATCGCCGTTGCGCAACCGAAAGTCATCGGCGTCAGCGTGCTGTATAGCGACACCACCACCGAAGCCGATGACACAGCCCTGGCGTTATCCATCAAGAATGCAGGCAATGTCGTTGTCGCGGCTCAATTGGCCAACGATGGACAAAACCGGTCGCACTGGCTGCGTCCTTTGCCTGTCATTGAACAATCATCGGCTGCCGTCGGCCACGGCAATGTGTTGACCGATTCCGACGGCGTGGCGCGCGCAATCCTGTTGCGCGAAGCCGATGACGAAGGCCGCGCATTCTGGTCCATGGCAGCGGAAATTATTCGCATCGGCGATAGAGCGCCGGCCAGCGAAATTCACGAAGTCCCCGGTGCTGTGCGCATTGCTGCACGCACGGTTCCCGTGATTACGGGCCAATCCACCATCGTCGCCGCTTCTCAATCCGACGCGGCTCAACTGGAAACGTTCAAAGCCAGTCGTCTGGGGATTGATTTCATCGGTCCAACCGAATCATTCGCGCCGCGCACGTTCAGTTTTGCCGACTTGATGGATGGACGCGTTTCCGCGGAAGAGTTGCGCGGAAAATACGTTTTGATCGGTGCGACCGCCGCCGCCATGAGCGACCGCATAGCTTCTCCTTTTGCCAAATCCGAAGGCGAGGACGGCAATCAGCACGCAGCGTTGATGCCCGGCGTAGAAGTGCTGGCCAACACGGTGAATACAATTCTACGACAGCGTTTTTACGCTGAGGCGTCTGACTGGATGGCGATTCTGGTTGCCGCCTGCATCGCTGCGGCGATTGCATTGATTCTGACGGTTTCACACAAACGAGCCGAATCGGTTCGCCATTTGCTTGCTTTGACTGGCCTGTTGCTGCTGATTTTGCTGGCATCTTATCTGGTGTTCGCGCGCTTGCTGATCGTGCCGCCGTTGATCCCGGCGTTGCTGGCGTTCGGGACCGCAGTGCCGCTGACCTTGCTTTACCGCGCAATGACGCTCAGCCTTCATTTGGACGACCGGTTTGCCGAATTGCTTCATGAGAGCGCGAAACTTTCTCCGGTCGCCATGAATTTCAACGCGCAGCATGAAACACAGAGCGCAGGAAGATTCTGGCCGCACGGCGCAAACTGGAAACTTCGGTTGCTGGGAACATTGCAACGGCAGTTGATGGCTCGTTCGCAGTTTGTGGATCGCGCGTTGCGCTCCGTAGAAGACGGCTTGCTGATTGCCGACACCGAAGGCCGCATTGTTTTTGCCAACCCGCGCGCGGCGCAAATCTTCTCGTCTTCCGAAAAACCTCTGCAAGGCGATGATCTGTTTGCGCGGTTGAACCCGGTTTCTACCGAAGCCGCTGGTTCCGAAAATCAATTGTTGTCGCGGTTGCTGCAAACCCGCCAACCCATCGAACGCGAACTGGTTATCGGAGAATCACAACCACGGTTTTACACCTTGCGAATGGCCGCCGTTGTTTCAGGGGAAGACAATTCTCCGCTGGGCATCGTCGCCACTCTGGCGGACATCACCAAACAACGCGAATTGCAGCAAATGAAAAACGATGTGATGGCCATGGTTACGCACGAAATGCGAACGCCGCTGACCGCCATTAAAGGCATGAGCGAAGTGCTGATGCAGTTCGACATTGAAGCGGCGCGCCGCCATGAAATGCACCAGACCATCCACGAAGCCGCCCAGCGGTTATCGCGAATGATTGACGAATACCTGGATCTGTCCCGGCTGGAATCGGGAGCGCGCCCATTGCGACTGACCCCGGTCAGGTTGGCAGCGCTGGTTGAGAAAACTCTGCTGCTGATGGAACCTTTGGCGGCCCAACGTGGCATCAAACTCACACGGCGGTTTGCCAACGATCAGCCGGGAATTTTCGTTGACGAAGATTTGATTTCGCGCGCGCTGACAAATCTGCTATCGAACGCAATTAAGTACAGTCCTCCGAACACAGAAGTGGTGGTTTCGGCCAGAACAGAGGGCAAAACGGCGTTTATTTCTGTGGCGGATCAAGGTTATGGAGTGCCGCTGGAACTTCGCAGCCGCATTTTTGAAAAGTTTTTCCGCATTCCACGTGTGGAAGATATTGATGCTCCGGGCATAGGGCTTGGACTGGCAATGGTGCGAGAAATCGCTGAGTTGCATGGAGGCAGGGTTCTGTTGGAAAGTGAGCCTGGTTCTGGCTCGACTTTCACGTTGCGCCTGCCAATCGAATCTGCTGTAAACAAGTGATTGCCAGCAAACATCCGAGATTATGTCGAGAATTCTGCCGAAAAATCTGCCCGGGGTTTTGCCCAGGATTCTGGTTGCCGATGACGACCGTTTGATTCGCGCTACGCTGGAAACCGGGCTGACCCTGAATGGATTTCAGGTTTTTTTGGCGCGCAGCGGGAACGAAGCAATCGCTGCGGCAGGCGAACAAAGCTTCGACGTGGTCATCAGCGATATTTACATGCCCGATGGGGACGGTTTGAAAGTCGCGAGAAGCTTGCGCGCGACGCAACCGGCGCTTCCCGTCATATTGATGACGGCACAGGGCGAACTGGATGTGACCGTGCAGGCATTGGCCGAAGGCGCAAACGACATCATTGCCAAACCGTTTGAAATTGCTGCGCTGGTTTCAACCCTGCAAAAACATTTGGACGCGCATAGGGAAAAAAGCCTGGCCCAGGATTCGTCGTCCGAAGCGGATTTTTTGAGATCCGGATTGATCGGGCGCAGCGCCGCGATGATGTCTGTGTACAAGCTGATCGCATACGCTGCCAGAACCGATGTGACGGTAATGATCACAGGAGAATCCGGCACAGGCAAAGAACTGGCGGCGCGTGCAATTCACGATTTCAGCGAGCGAACATCACAACCGTTCATTGCCGTCAATTGCTCCGGACTGACCGACACGCTGTTGGAATCAGAATTGTTTGGACACATCAAAGGAGCCTTCACTGGCGCATCTTCTGACCGTCCAGGTTTTTTTGAAGCCGCGAATGGCGGCACATTGTTTTTGGATGAACTGGCTTCCACCAGTCAGGCGTTTCAGGCAAGTCTACTGCGGGTTTTGCAATCCGGCGAAATCCGGCCTGTGGGCGCAACAAACACCCGGCAGGTGAATGTTCGCGTCGTCGGCGCCAGCAATTCACCGCTGCGCGAACTGGCGGAAAGCGGCGCCTTTCGTCCGGATTTATTCTACCGGCTGAGCGTGTTGACAATTGATCTGCCGCCGTTGCGGGAACGCGCTGGCGATATTGAATTGCTGGCGCAGCATTTATTGCGTCGAAACAGCGCCGGCGACCAAACGCCGATTCTGTCGCAGGAAGTGCTGGAGGCATTGCTCGCATATCGTTTTCCGGGAAATGTGCGCGAACTGGAAAATGCGCTGAAACGGGCCGCCGCGCTTTCCAATAACGGAGTGATTACGCTAGATTGCCTTCCGCCCCACATCGCCAGCGAACGCGGCAATCAAAACGCAGCCTCCATCTCTGAAGACACGCTGAGAAATCTGGCGTTGGATTGGCCTACGCTGGAAGAACTCGAACGACGTTACTTGCAGCTTGCGCTTGAAAAAGTGCATGGCAACCGGCAACACGCGGCTGATCTGCTGGGGACGGCTCGCCGCACCATTCAACGATTGATCGTGCGGTATGGGCTGGGCGCGCCCGAAGAACCTGAAACCGAAACCGCCAGAGACGGGCAAGAGGAATAGTTTTGGAAGTAAAGATCAGAATCACCCGGAAAATTGTCTCTGCGATTTGCGCGTTGTTTATGACGGCGGCAACGAATTCATTGGCCATTGCCCAAACCGTCGAAGCCAGAATTGCCAGCATCAGCGGGAAAGCCATACGAATCAATCAAACGCTGAAATTCACCATCCGGCGAGGCGACAAACTGGCTCCGGGTGACGAAATTGACACGCGCGGGGGCGGTCGCGTCGTCATTGAATTGACCGACGGCAGCATGATCACCGTTCAGCCTGGTTCTCATATCATTTTCAAAGATTACCGAACTGTCAGTTCTTTGCGCGAATTGATTCAGGTTTTTCTGGGCCGTGTGCGGATCAAGATCAATCATTACGGCGGAAAGCCGAATCCCTATCGCGTCAACAGTCCTTCGGCTTCGATCCTGGTGCGTGGCACGGAATTCAGTGTCGGCGTTGATTCGACGGGTGAAACCAGCGTCGTCGTGTACGAGGGGTTGGTGGAAGTGGAAAGTTTGAGCGATTCGAATCGCCGCACGCTGGTTTCCCCAGGAAATGGCGTTTTGGTAATTCCCAACGAAGACATACGGTTTTTCACGCCTGGCGGAAGCGAAGCTGTCGAACGCGGCGGCAGAAACCTGGATAATCACCAGCAATTGTTTCAGTCGAAATCCTCCCCCAACACGGGAAATCCGATGATCGGAACCATCAGAAATTACGTTGGCGGAGATTACGACCGTTACATAGACAGTTTGGTGGAACCGGGCGAATCTGCGCCGTTGTTGCGGTTTACGGCATTTTCGGATTCGCATCTGGATAGTCTGGAAAATCCTGCTTACGCCACGGAATTTAACCAGCTGGAAAACCGAAGCCTGTTCATTTCATCTTTCAGCGATTCCCGATCGCATATCAGCAACCGGTTTCTAACGAATGCCAATTCAGTTGAACCGATTGACGCTGGCTATCTCATTCAAAATACATTCTTCGTGCCATTGGCAAACACTCGATGGGTGATGGGCGGTAATTTTGCAAAATCCAACAGCAGGGTCAGGTCCAGTGCGGAACAAGAGGTCGCCGGTCCGGTAACTCCGTTTTTCCCGACTGGAATCCCCGGCTTACGGACAAGCAACAGTTCAACCCACGCGGATTCAAACGGCGGCTCTTTGTTAATCGCACGCCGCTTTGGCAAAGAAGGCCGGACGAGTTTTGGATTTGGCGTTGATTACGTCCAGGGGCTCGGCGAACTTAGCGGATCAACGACGCTGGTAAATCGGTTTGGTTCACGTTCGACGGAACTGATTGAGGCAAAATCGGATATTGAGCGAACACGATTCAAGCTGGGTTTTGCCCATCAATTTTCAAACAGCCACAAACTTGGCGTGTTCTACAGACACGGTTTGATGTCGGCCAGTGACAATGACGTTTTGCGCACGTTCAACAGCCTTCCGGTGGCGCTGGATTCCGTTCAATATTCCAGCCAAACATCCGAAATTGGAGCCAGATTGCGCGGAGCGCTGACTCGGCGATTGTTTTACGGCGCAGAAGCCCATTTCCTGACGACCGGCGTCAGAGAAAATATCAACCGATCTGTTATCGTCGAAGCCTCGGAACGTGAGCGCATCACACGCACAACGGCGGGCTTCGGTCTGGGGTATGCGCTGCCAAGGCGAACTATTGTAAGCGCGGACATTGCCATTGGATCTTCTCAGGCACGAGAAAATTACATCGAACGCGCGACAGGCAATCCCATCGAACGCGAGCTGGTGCAATTACGATATTTATCGGTTCAAGCCGGTATTCAAACCGATTTGTGGCGCAATCTTTTCACCAGCATTTCGTTTTTCAAACTGGCTCAATCGCGGACTGAAGATCATAAGCTTTTTCCCGACCGGTTCGGCCGCCTGTTGGATACCACAGGGGTGTTCGTTCCCGACGGCGTGACCAAACAACATTTTTCTGACAATTTTGCGGATTTCGGTTTTGGTTGGCGAATCACGCGAAACATTTTGGCACAGTACATTTTGGCGACCAGTTATGGTCAACGCGCGCCCAATCATATTTTCTTTTTGCGGTACACGTTCAAACGTGACGAGTAAACTTTGGAGTTCAGTCTGAGTGATTTCCTGAACTGAACTGCTGAAATTTCCTGACGATTCTTTCTTTACCTGACAACGATGCAACTTAAAAAGCGAACCGCTTTCGCAGCGGCTTTTCTATTCTTTTTTTGCCTTCTGGTCGCTGATCCGGTCACGGCGCGCTTATCGGACAATGCGCTGCTGCTTCCAGCCGGTAAGGCTTCCGCCGGTACGTTCCGCTTTGCCGTGTTGGGCGACGCGGGGACCGGCAAGGCAGGTCAGTTTGCCATTGCCAAACGACTGACCCAGTTTCTGGGCGAACGTCCTTTCGATACAGTCCTGATGCTGGGCGATAACATTTATTCCAATGGCAGCTCATCTGATATTGGGAAAAAATTTGAACAGCCGTATGCACAACTTTTAAAACAGGACGTCAAGTTTTACGCCGTGCTGGGCAATCACGATGTGCGTCGTGGCCGCGCCTTTCAAACCAATTATCCGAAATTCAACATGGGCGGAAAATGCTATTACTCGTTCACCAACAATGGTGGCCTGATTGAATTTTTCGCCCTGGATTCCACTGCGTTTGATGAAAAACAGCGCGTCTGGCTGGAAGCGGCGCTGACATCCTCAAAAGCCCGCTGGAAAATTGCATATTTTCATCATCCGCTGTATTCCTCCGGAAAAACGCACGGCTCCGACGACACACTACGCGCAACGCTTGAGCCGCTTTTCATCCGGCATGGGGTAACGGCAGCGCTTTCCGGCCATGATCACTTTTACGAACGAATCAAACCACAAAGTGGCATTCAGTACTTCGTTTCCGGAGCCAGCGGCCAGCTTCGCCCGGGCAACATCAACCGTCGCAGCCCGCTGACAGAAGCCAGCAACGACACAGCGCACAGTTTTATGTTTGCCGAAGCAACAAAAGACAACTTGAATTTTTGGGCGATTGATTCCGGCGGAAACATTCTCGACAGCGTTTCGCTGAAACCTTCGGAGCGACGCAATGATTGAACGGCTGATTTCCTTTGCCCTGAAACAGCGGTTCATCACTTTGGCATTGGTCGGCGCATTGATCGCCGCCGGTTTGTATTCGCTGTTCACCATCCCCATTGACGCCTTCCCTGACCTGACCAATAACCAGGTCACGATCATCACGGAAGCTCCGGGCATGGCTGCTGGTGAAGTCGAAAGCCAGGTGACATTCCCCATCGAAGGCGCAATGCTGGGGGTGCCGCGAACTGAAGAAGTTCGCTCTATTTCCAAATTCGGGTTGTCGCTGATCACGGTCGTTTTTGACGACAGCGTCAACACCTACCTGGCGCGCCAATTTATCAACGAACGATTAAACGAAGCCAAAACCCGAATCGCCCCGGGGCTGGAACCGGTGCTTGGCCCGGTGGCGACCGCCTTCGGCGAAGTGTACCAGTACACCATCGAAGACAATCGCAAGGACAAACCCAAAGACAGCGTAATGGAGTTGAAAACGCTGCACGATTGGTTCGTCAAACTGCAACTGCGAACCGTTCCGGGCGTCGGCGAAGTCAATTCCTGGGGCGGAGAAACGCAACAATTTCAGGTGCTGGTTGATCCAGCCAAGCTGGTGAAATACGGGCTGACCTTGCACGACGTGTTCAATCGCGTCGCTGAAAACAACGCGAACTTCGGCGGTGATTACATTGAACATCGCGCCGAGCAATACACTGTTCGTGGTGTGGGTTTGCTGCAAGGTTCCGCCGACATTGAAAACATCGTCGTCAACGCCAGCGCCGGAACTCCGGTTTATCTGCGCGATCTGGCGGAAGTCAAAGCAGCGCCCATGCAGCGGCAGGGCGCGGTTTCGCGCGATGGCACGGGCGAACGTGTCGCCGGAATGGTCATCATTCTGAAAGGGGAAAACGGCAAGTCGGTCGCCGAACGCGTCAAACAGAAAATTGCCGATCTGCAATCCGCGCTGCCCACTGGCGTCAGCATAAAATCCTTCTACGACCAGACCGAAGTCATTGACCACACCATCCAAACCGTCAAATGGAATCTGATCGAAGGCGCGGCGCTGGTCATCATCGTGCTGTTTCTGTTTCTGCGAAACGTGCGCGCTTCGCTGATTGTCGCGGCGGTAATTCCCATTGCCATGGTTTCCGCCTTCATCGTCATGAAATGGATGGGCGTTTCGGCCAATCTAATGAGTTTGGGCGCGGTAGATTTCGGGCTAATCGTGGATGGCGCGGTTGTGATGATGGAAAACTTCATCCGCCGGCTCGGTTCAGTACCGAGAGCGGTAGCGACCGGGTCGTCGGCTGAGCGCACATCGCAATCAAACCAGGTCGCTACCGCTCCCGGTACTGCAACAACCGCTGTGATTCACGATGCCGCAATTGAAGTCGGCAGGCCGATTTTGTTCGGCGTGCTGATTATCATCGCCGTTTACCTGCCGGTTTTCACGCTGCAAGGGCTGGAAGGCCGCATGTTTTCGCCAATGGCAATCACGGTTTGCGCGGCGCTGCTGGGTTCATTGTTGCTGGCTCTGTTGTTCGTTCCGGCGATGTCTTCGCTTGTTCTGCGTGGAGAAATCAAGGAACACGAAGGCAGGTTTTATCATTTTGTGCAGCGCAGTTACGTGCGCTTGCTGGATGGCGCGCTGAATCATCGCTGGCTGACCATTGGCGCAGCCGTGCTGGTCGTTTCGCTGGCCATTGGTTCTTTGGCGTTCATAGGAACAGAATTCATGCCGCGCCTGGACGAAGGCTCGATCCTGATCGAAACGCGCAAGCTGCCCAGCGTTTCGCTAACCGAATCCGTCAACATCAGCCAAAAAGTCGAAGAGATCGTCAAATCCTTCCCCGAAGTTGAAAGTGTCGTCACCAAAATTGGCCGTCCCGATCTGGCGACAGAAGCGATGGGAATTCATCAGGGCGACGTTTACGTCATCCTGAAACCGCACGATCAATGGCCGAAAACGATGACGAAAGAAAAGTTGATCGAAGCCATGTCCGACGAACTCGGCAAGCTGCCGGGCGTGGCGTACAACTTTACACAGCCAATGGCCATGCGGTTGGACGAAACCATCTCCGGCGTCAAAGCCGACGTCGCCGTCAAACTCTTTGGCGAAGACCTGAACGTGCTGGAAGAAAAAGCCGCTGAAATCGCACGCGTGCTGGAAAAAGTTCAGGGTTCCGCAGACGTGCAAGCCGAAGCCTTGTCGGGCGCAGCGCAACTGCAAATCACCATTCACCGTGAGCAGATTGCGCGTTACGGTTTGAACGTCGCCGATGTGCGAGAACTGATTGAAACTGCCGTCGGCGGCAAAGTCGCCACAACCTTGATTGACGGCCAGAAGCGCTTCGACGTCTTGGTGCGCTTTCCTGAAAATCTTCGAAACGATCCCGACCGCATTGCCGATTTGCCGTTGACTGCTCCGGCGGGCGAACGCTTGCGGCTGGCCGACATTGCCAGCGTTGAACTGATTCGCGCGCCTGATCTGATCAATCGCGAAAACAATCAACGCCGGATTGTCATTCAATCCAATGTGCGCGGACGGGACATCGGGAGCTTTGTCGCTGAAGCGCGCTCGAAAATCGCAGCCGCCGTCAAAATGCCTTCGGGGTATTTCATCGCCTGGGGAGGCCAGTTTGAAAACCAGGAACGCGCCATGAAACGAGGCTACATTGCCGTGCCGCTGGCGATGGTGCTGATTTTCGCGCTGCTGTTCGTGATGTTCGGCTCTGTCAAACACTCGCTGCTGATCATCATGAATGTGCCCTTCGCGGTGGTCGGAGGCATTGCGGCACTGTGGCTGCGCGGATTGAACCTGAGCCTTTCGGCAGCCATTGGCTTCATCGCCCTGTTTGGCGTCGCCGTGCTGAATGGCGTGGTGATGATCGCGTACATCAACAAACTGCGCGACGAAGGCTCTTCCGTTCGCGACGCCGTCCGCGAAGGCGCTCGCATTCGCCTGCGCCCTGTGCTGATGACGGCCTTGGTTGCCAGCCTGGGCTTCGTCCCGATGGCCATTTCGACCAACCCCGGCGCGGAAGTTCAACGCCCGCTGGCAACTGTGGTCATTGGAGGTTTGGTGACTTCGACTTTGCTGACATTGCTGGTGCTGCCGGTGATTTACCGCATGTTTGAACGTGATCCTAAAACCAGCCCTCTTGATAAACCGAGTTTGGAAATCGAAGACAACTTGATATTGGAAGAAACAGGAGAAGTGAAGTAGGTTTTATTCCTAGTGATGTTTTGGGAATTGACGGCGGGAGGTAAGTAGCTGAAAGCGACCTCAGTGTACGAGCGGATTGGTAATACGTAACCGGCCTTCGATAACTAACGAGGTGTCCATATGTTCGGAGTAAAGAACAGAGGCATCGGCAGCCAATGCGCAGGCGACAACCAAACTATCCCAATAAGAAAATTTGTAGCGCTCTCTCAGCTCCGATGCTTTCAGCAAAATGTCTTTGTCGAGCCGGACGACCGTATATTTCAAATAAAAGTCTTCGATGATGTTCTGGATTCGCGCTTCTTCAAGCTTCGCTTTTTTGACCAGGTTAACGCAGACCTCATTGATTATCTGAGTGCTTACAACCAGGTAGCCACGCCGAACAAGATTTTGCGCCAATGCAGTTTTATCCGCATCCTGCCCTTCCATAAAGGCATAAAGCCAGATGTTGGAATCAACAAAACAAGTTTGCGTAGCCTGCTTGTCAACGTTCATAAATTTCATCCCGTGTTAGCGGCTTAAAGTCTTCAATTTTGATGGGGTTTGCCAACAACTCTTCAATCGCGCTGGACTTTCTGACAGCGTCTTCAGTCAGCACAATCACACGTATTGGGCCAATCAGTTTTCCCTTCAACTCTTCAGGAATCTCTATACTCCCATTCTTTACCTGAGTCTGAAATTCGATTGCTTGCATAATCAACCTCCATTTACGCTTTCATAATTATCAAGCTCTTTCCCTATTCACAGCGTAACTTAAACAACCGCGAATGTCCTTGTCAGAAAATACGTAAAATATCCCGAAAGTCTTCAGCAACTTCAACCTCACACCCGCTTCGTTAAATGAACAAACTTCTGATTTCCACGAAGACCATCCAGCATCGGTTCCACCTTCATAAAAGCCAACACACCTGACCTTTCCTCATAAGCTGTTTCCAGCCATTCCATCGTCTGATCCAGATCGCCAAGTCCTAGATGTATCACAGCCATCAGGTAAGAAGGCACATATTGCTTCTTCGACAGGCTTTCCAGTTGGGAGAGCATTTGGCGGGCTTCGCGGTATTTTCCGGCACGAGCGCTGGCGTGGCCCAGATAGCCAATGAAAGTCGGGATGGCTCCGGAAAGGCTGATGGCCTTGCGGAAGGCATTGATGGCTTCGGTGAAGTTTTGTTGTTGAATAAACACCATTCCACGGTGCCAGTGGGCGAAGCCGAAGTTCGGGTCCATTTCCAGAACTTTGCTACTTTGCTTCAGAGCTTCGTCGTAGCGGCGGGCGAAGTAATAAGCCCAGCCAAGGCTCAGTGTCAGAAACAGCGACAGTGGTTCCAGTTCCTGAGCGCGTTTGCACGATGCGATGGCTTGTTCGTGCTGGCCAGTAGCTTTCAGATAAAAGCCATAACCGTCGTGCGCGTTGGCAAAGTTCGGGCTCAGTTCGATGGCGCGTTTGAATTCGGTTTCGGCGGCGGCGAAATCCCAATCGAAGAGCAGCCGGAAAAATCCGAGCGAGCAATGCGCTTCGCCAAGCGTGTCGTCGAGTTCCAGGGCTTTCAGCGCGGCGGCTTTGGCCAGCGGATAGGCGTCGCGCGGTGGCTGGCCTCCGGTGGAAGAAGCCAGAAAGCCGTAGGCTTCAGCCAGGCCGGAATAAGCCAGCGCGTAATTTGGGTCCAGGTCAATCGCCTGCTGAAAATGCTCAACGCCTTTACGAATCCATTCGGGTGTGCGTTTGCCGACGTAATACCGGCCTTTCAAATACAGGTGATACGCTTCGGTATTGTCGGTGTAGCGTTTTTTCAACAACTGGCGATCTTCGCCGGAAACGTGCAATCGAAGCTTTTGGCTGATTTGTTCAGCGATTTCATCCTGCAACGCAAAGATGTCTGTCAGCTTGCGGCGATATTCTTCTCCCCACAGTTGCGAAGCGCGCGCGACATCAATCAGCTCGGTTTTTACAATCAACGAATCGCCAAGCTGAATGACTCGGCCCGTCAGCACGGCACGCACGGCAAGCTCTTCGCCGGTTTTTTGCGGATCCGTTTTGCGGCCTTTGTAACCGAAAACCGTGCTGCGCGGCACAACCCGAAGCTTGGGAAGGTTGGACAAGCTGTTGATGATGCTTTCGGTGATGCCGTCGGACAGGTATTCCATTCCGGCGTCGGCGCTGGCGTTTTCCATCGGCAGAATTGCCAGTGATTCGATTTCAGCACTGATTGGCCGACGCTCAAGCGAACGATTGGTTTGCAATCGGCCTGAAGAAGATAAAACTTCGCCAGTGCGAAATTCGGCGGTTAAGGCTTCGCTGATTTCCTCGCCGGATTTTCTGACGGGCTGTTCGTGGCTGATGCGGGCGAATTCCGCTTCAAAATCCAGACGGCTTTTCACAAGCCGCAGATCGCTCAAGAAGCTTTTGACTGTCTGGTAACGAGCTTCGCAATCTTTTCGCAGCGCTTTTGCGAGATTGATTTCCAGTTCCGCAGGGGCTTGGCGGCAATAATGCCTCAGCGGCGGCGGTTCAACGTGAATGATTGCCGCCAGCACATCCGTTGTGGTTGCGCCGTCGAAAGGCACGCGGCCCGTCAGCATTTCATAAAGCAAAACGCCGAGGCTGAAAATATCGCTGCGCGCATCAACAACCAAACCCCGGGCTTGTTCCGGCGACATGTACGTCACCGTTCCCATGACCATTCCAGGCGATGAAAGCGGGGATTGAGAGAGAGAGGGATTGGGGGACGGGGGGGTTGAGAGAGTTCGATCAATCGGCAAAATCAGCGTCGCTTCTTCTAGCCCTCTTTCCCGCCGTTTCTCTGCCTCTCCCTCACTCCCTCGCGGCTCAGTCAGCTTGGCCAAGCCGAAATCCAGAACCTTGACGTAACCATCGGGACGAATCATTACGTTTTCAGGTTTGATGTCGCGGTGTGTGATGCCGGCGTCGTGTGCGGCTTGAAGTGCGCTGGCAACC
>CAYLJQ010000082.1:0-15478 GCA_964383955.1 uncultured Heliomicrobium sp.
CATTGACCATTACGCATTATTCGACAGGTAAGAAGACTCTCTTTTACCCGATCAATTAATGGCTAATGCCAAATGGTTAATGGTCAATTCTGAATTCGCCGACAGTATCTTGAGCTACCGCACTCCATAAGCGAGGTAGAAATGAGTTTACAAACCGTCAAGCTGCCCGACGACAAGGCAGTCAATCTGAGCAAAGTATACGACGCGATTGTCGTTGGTTCGGGCGCAGCGGGCGGTATGGCCGCGTATGTGCTGACTTCGCACGGAATGAAAGTTCTGTTGGTGGAAGCGGGCAAGCGCATTGATACAAGCAAGGAACTGAAATCCACCGAATGGCCATACGAACATCCGCGCCGAGGCGATATGCCGCCGGATCGTCACGGGCTGACGCCGAACGAATACACGATTCGCAAACCTCCTTACGCCGCTGGCGTCAAAGCGAAACACGTTCACAGCTATACGCAAACCTGGGGCGGCAGCGATTACAGCAAAAATCTGGTTGTTGACGAAAAAGATCATCCGTACACCGGATCGAATTACGCCTGGGTGCGTTCGCGGGCGCTTGGCGGCAAAACGAACATCTGGGGAAGATTGGCTTTGCGGATGTCTGACCACAATTTCAAAGCCGCTTCGTATGATGGCTATGGCGAAAACTGGCCGATTGAATACAAAGACATCCAACCGTATTACGACAAAGTTGACTTGCTGCTGGGAATTTCCGGCGTCAAAGAAAATCTGTCGCATTTGCCCGACAGCATCTTTCAGCGTCCGGTTCGCTTGAACGAGGCCGAAGTTCATTTGCGCGGCAGCGTGGCCAAAATGGGTCGCACCTTGACGCCGTACCGCGCGGGCGTAACCACCGACGGTGTCAAAAACAAATATCGCATGCGTTGTTTCAGCCGTGGCGCTTGCGCTCGCCGAGCGGGCGGCTGCGACATTCATGCGGCGTTTGATTCGCCAACAGGGCTGATCTTTCCGGCGTTTGACGGCGGCAATCTGACGATTCGCACAAACGCCACCGTCCGCGAAGTCCTGGTGGACACCAACACCGGCAAAGCGCGCGGCGTTGCGTTCGTTGACACCGTGACGGGGAAAAATTACGAAGCGAAGGCCAAGGTCGTTGTGCTGGCGGCTTCGACGCTGGAATCGGCGCGGCTGATGTTGTTGTCGAAATCGCGCCAGCATCCCAACGGCATCGGAAATTCCAGCGGCCACGTCGGCCACAACTTCTGCGAACACGTCATGGGGCCTGGAGTTTCCGGCATTTACAAAAAGAAAATCGGCGCGGCGCGCACGCTTGACGATGGGCGACCGGGCGGGTTTTATCTGGCGCGGTTTCGCAACCTGACAGAAAAGCATCCAAAATTCATTCGCGGCTACGGCTTCGAAGGCGGCAGCGGAATCCGCATGTTTCCCGGCGATGCCATCGGAATGGCCGGTTTTGGCGCTGGCTACAAGAACAAGGTTCGGGATTACGCGGGTGCCTACGTTGATATGGGAGGTTTCGGCGAAGTGCTGGCGCGGTACGAAAACTTCGTTGAACTTGATCCTGTGATGAAAGACCGCTGGGGCATTCCGGTGCTGAAGTTCAATTACCATTTCGGCGACAACGAAAAAAAGATGTGCGAAGACATGGCTGAAACCGCACAGGAAATGTTTGAAGCCGCCGGAATCGAAATCGTCAGCGTCAACAAAGACATGCTGACTGAAGGCTGGTCTATTCACGAACTGGGAACGGCGCGCATGGGTAACGATCCGAAAACGTCCGTGCTGAACCAGTATCAGCAATCCCACGACGTCAAAAACCTGTTCGTCGTTGACGGCAGCAGCCACGTTAGCGCGGCCAATCAAAATCCTACGTGGACGATAATGGCGCTGGCTTGGCGTTCGTGTGATTACCTGGCGGCAGAGTTCAAGCGAGGGAATTTATGAAAAGATTGAGGGATAGAGAGACAGAAGGACAGAGGGACGAAACTTCGCCGAATGTCAGCCGCCGGGAGATGGTGAAGTTGGCGGCGGGCGCGATGGTGGTTCCGGCGCTGCCGCAGGCCAACCCGCGAACTGCGGCCAAGCTTCCCAGGTTTTTTACTCCCGACGAATTGAAGATGGTGGATGAACTTGGCGAGTTGATCACTCCCACCGATGACCATTCGCCCGGCGCGCGCGCGGCGAAATGCGCTGAATACATTGACGCTCGGCTGGCGGAATCGCCGGAGCTGGAAACGAAACAGCAATGGCGTGAAGGGCTGAGGTTGGTCAACCAACTTTCGGCGGAAATGCACAAGCTGGCATTTCTGAAGTCTTCGCCGGAACAACGCATCGCCTTGCTAACACGCATTGGCGCGAACGAAGCCGATCCGCAAAAGCCGGAAGAGAAGTTTTTTGTCGAACTGAAATCCCGCGTTGCGCACGCCTACTACACTTCCAAAATCGGCATTCACCAGGAACTGGAATACAAAGGCAATACGTACCTGCGAGAATTCGCGGGCGTTGACGTCAGCAAGAATTGATGGAAAATCAGTTTTGGAGTGCGGTAGCTACGGTACCGCTTTGGTAGTCCTTGCTGGTGGCGCTGATTGGTTGTCAGCCAGAAGTGACCGCCAAAGGACTACCAAAGCGACGCCAAGACCGTCGCACTCCATAATTTTCAAACTAACAAAGGAAATCTATGGCGAAAGAATATGATGTGGTTGTGCTGGGCGCTGGACCGGGCGGATACGTTGCCGCCATCCGAGCCAGCCAACTGGGATTGAAAACTGCGGTGATCGAATCAAAATACTGGGGCGGCGTTTGTTTGAACGTCGGTTGCATTCCTTCCAAAGCGTTATTGCGCAACGCCGAACTGGCGCACATTGTGAACCACGAAGCCAAAACCTTCGGCATGAAGATCGAAGGCAAAGTCACCTTCGATTACGGTGTCGCTTTTAGCCGCAGCCGCAAAGTCGCTGATGGCCGCGTCAAAGGCGTTCACTTTCTGATGAAGAAAAACAAGATTGACGAATTTGACGGTTGGGCGACCTTCACAGACGCCAATACTTTCGACGTCAAGCTCAACAAAGGCGGCAACGAAACCGTCAAATTCAAACACTGCATTATTGCCGCCGGTTCAACCACGCGACTGATTCCAGGTTCGTCGCTGTCCGAGCGCGTCGTCACGTACGAAGAGCAGATTATGGAAGACAAGCTCCCCGGCAGCATCATCATCGCCGGAGCCGGAGCCATTGGCGTCGAATTCGCTTATGTGATGAGCAATTACGGCGTGGACGTGACCATTGTTGAATTCCTGGATCGCGTCGTCCCGCTGGAAGATGAAGAAGTCAGCGCCGAGCTTGCTCGCCAATACAAAAAAGCAGGCATCAAGCTGCTGACCAGCACACGCGTTGATAAGATCGAAGATACGGGCAAAAACGTTCGCGTTACCGTCAGCGACAAAGAAGGCAAACAACAGACTTTGGAAGCCGACAAAGTGCTCCAAGCCATCGGCTTCAAACCGCGCACGGAAGGTTATGGCCTGGAAAAGACCGGCGTGAAAGTCACTGACCGGGGCGCGATTGAAATCAACGAAAAGATGCAAACCAACGTCCCGCACATTTACGCCATCGGCGATGTGACGGCGAAACTGATGCTGGCGCACGTTGCCGAATCCATGGGCATCATCGCGGCGGAAAACATCAAGGGCGAACACACCATCAAGCTGGAATACGACATGATGCCGCGCGCGACGTATTGCCAACCGCAAATCGCCAGCTTCGGCTACACCGAAGCCCAGGCCAAGGAAAAAGGCTATGAAGTGAACGTTGCCAAATTTCCTTTCACCGCCAATGCCAAAGCGCATGGCCTCGGCGATGCCACAGGCTTTGTGAAGCTCATCAGCGACAAAAAGTACGGGGAAATGCTCGGCGCACATTTGATCGGCCCGGATGTTACGGAATTGTTGCCGGAACTGACTTTGGCCAGATACGCTGAACTCACGCCGGAAGAAATCGCCCGCAACGTCCACGCGCATCCGACTTTGAGTGAAGCCGTGAAGGAAGCTGCGCATGGATTGGTCGGGCATATGATCAACATGTGATGCGCCGATCTCCGCCGCATCGCGGCGTTTGAAGTTGAATCGGTCTTAACAGCCAACGTTGTTGAGCGGTTGTTCTTGCGTCGCGCGGCGGCGATTGAATCGGTTGTCATGCTGGATTCAAGCGTCACTTCGCGACGCAAACGTTTTTTGTTTTTTGCTGCAGGCCGTTCACGGTCTGCAGACGATCGCCTATTATCTTGGCGGCGGCGCTTATATGTTCCCGCGCCGCGACGGAATCATTCTGGGCGGCACCTTTGATCACGACGACTGGTCTACTGTTCCCAGAGCGGATCAGGCAACTGAAATTCTGGAAGGGCATGCGGAGATCATGAAAGGCCTGAATTAACATTCCTAAGCCTGCGCCTGTCATTGGCAACAGCGAAAAGGTTCACTACGACACCCAGCTCAAATCCATCTGGCCTGGCCTTTGGGCTTTGATTTTTACCCCATTTTGACAACTACAATATTTCAGAACTGCGGCACGACAAACCGAATGGCTTCGCACAAGGTTGTCACTTCGGTTGGTTTCCCAATCGCATGATTTGCCCCAGCCTCAATCGCTAGTTCGTGGAAGTGTTCGCTGAAAGCCGTCACAGCCAGAATGGGAAGATCGGCAAAATCATCATTCGCCCGGATGGCTTTAATCAGGTGCAAGCCGCCGAACACCGGCATTGCAATGTCTGTGATCACAATGTCGGGACGATTCTCCTCAAGCTCTGTAATCGCTTCCAAGCCATTTCTGACAGCCTTCACGTGGCAGCCTTCTTTGGCCAGCAGGTAACAATACAGGCCGCGCATGTCGCCGTCATCTTCAACGAGTAAGATTTTTAATCCTTGCATACAAATTAATCGCAGGGGAGTGAAGCGTGAAAATGGGTTATGGGGAGGAGCGAGGCGGTTAACGCGTGCCATTGTATTGAAGATGAAAGATGCGGGCAAGCGAGGCATTTTCAAGCCTTTTGTTCCAGTGAAAGCGGCCCGTGGTGAGCACCATCGAACTCATTCCGCATCTGGCAAAAAACAAAAAAAATGGCCGCCAGAAAATTGTTTCTGGCGGCCATTTTTAGTCTTTAGGTGCTTCGGTTTAGCGAGCCGCAGCTTCCCAAACGACTAAATCAGAATAAGTAACATTGAGACAAACGATTAACCACGGATAAACACTGATTCACTCAGATGAACACAGATACACACAAAAATTTACCCGTGTTGATCTGTGCTTATCCGTGTTCATCAGTGGTTTCTTTCCGGTTGTACCAATGTTGTTTGGTTCAATTTAGAACGTCAGCTTCAGCAGGTAGCGGATGACGCGTCCACCGCCATCGCCAAACTGCGGTTGCAGGAACTGGCCTGCCGCTGTAGTGGTGACGTTGGCCGACGGCCCAGCCGTTGCCGGAGCAAACGGGCTGATGCTCAAGCTTCCGTATTGCGGATGGTTGAACGCATTGAAAAACTCCGTGCGGAATTGCAGGCTCGTCCGTTCGGTCAAACGAAACTGTTTTTGCACAGTGAAATCAAAATTGTTCACGCCGCGTGTGCGTTCCGTGTTGCGTCCGGCCGTGCCAGTGCGATTGCTGCCAGCGGCGACCGCAACGTACTGCGCCGTTTTCGGATCAATCGGAGCATTGTTGGCATCCGGGTTGACGTACCCGGTTGGGCTGGTTGCATTCGGAATTGCGCGAACGCCTTTTTGGCCCAGGGGATTGAAATCCGGGCGGTCGTTGTTGCCGCCGAAGCCGTTGGAATCCGCGCCGTTGGTGACGGTGAAGGGAACTCCGGTTTCAAAGGAAGTGATTCCGGAAATTTGCCAACCGCCAGCAATCTGTCCAAGCACGCCTTTCTGATCGCGCATAAACGGCAGGTCGTACACGTAGGTGAACACCGCGCGATGTGTGCGATCGAACAGGGAAACTCCGCGTTCGTTGCGTTCGCCGCCCAAAATGTGCGGGATGATTGAAAGCGAACCATTGCTCAATCCCGTCGAAGCAAAGATTTCGCTGTTGTTGTCAATCAGTTTCGCCCAGGTGTAGCCACCCGTCAGCGCCAGCCCACTGCTGAATCGGCGCGACACGGACAACTGGCCAGCGTGGTAAATGGAACTTCCGCTATTCGAACGAATCGTGCGTCCACCCTGCAAGTTGTCCAGGCGACCGGAACGAGTGCCCGTGTATCCGGCAGGCGTAACCTGCAACGCCACTGGGACCAGCGGATTGCGGTCTTCATTCATGAAAAGCTTCGTGCCTTTTGATCCGACATACGAAGCGTCAACCATCAGCTTGCCGGGCAATTCGCGCTGAATTCCTAGCGACCAGCGTTGATAGTAGGGATTGACCAGATTGGGATCGGACAGCGTTTGGGCGTCGAACGGAGACAGTGGACGTGCCACCGTCGGCAACGAGTTCGACAGGTTCGCCAAACCGCGCGGATTGGCCGTTGTCACCGAAGAGATGGTTTGCGTCGCCACAACGTTTGGAGCCGAAGTCGCGGCATTCGACGCAATGTTGTTAAAGAACGAATCGTAACCGATTTGATACCCGCTGCGGATTACGCTCTTTTTGTCGCCGAAAACACGACCCAGCACGCCGCTGGTGAACGACGGCGAATAGGCGATACCAATCGTTGGCGCCCAATTGTTGTTGTCGCTGGCGACTTTGCTTGGTTGCGAATACGGGCCTTGCAACGTGACAGGATCAACATTAAACAATCCGGTGAACGCTGCTGTGCGAACGGAGTTCGCCGGGTTGCCGAAATTTTCGTAGCGAACCCCCAGAGTCAGCGTCAACGCTTCGTTCACGCGCCAACGATCCTGGAAGAAATACGCTTGCCGGAACAGTTCCGGGTAATACCGCGGACTGCCGAAATCGCGATTGGCGCTGCCTGTGCCCGGACCGGCTCCGCCGAAATCATCAATGTAATTCGCCAGACCGGTGAAACCACCGCCCGCGCTGTAAACCAATTGTCCGCGTTCGACGATCGGAGCAAATTGGCGCGAACGCTGTTGCAACAGATCGAAGCCGAAGCGGAATGTGTGATTGGATTTGATGTACGTCATCGTGTCCTGAATGACGTAGTTGTTGGCAATGCGGCCTTGCGGCAGATTGGTTTGAATGCCGAAATTCCAACCGATGCCCTGAGCGTTGGTGACGCCCGCGATGGTAATGCTGGGCAAGGTCAACGCAAGTTGACTGGTCGGATCCAGGGGAAACCCTAGCGCAATGCGGTTGTAAGACAAACGCAGTTCATTGGTGATGCTGGGCGAAAAGACATGCGTTTCGCTAAGCAGAATGTTCTGAAAACGATTGGCCTGGCTGGTAGTGAAACCGGGCAAGCCCAACGTTGCACCGCCAATCGGCGCATTCTGGTCAGCAAACAAATAGCGCCCTGAAAACTGCGATCTGTCGCTGATCTTGTGATCAATTCTGATCTGATATTGCGGTTCGACGTAACTTTGCGCGAACGCCGTTACAGCCTGACCGAATTGAACATCGGGACGGTTGTTGCCGAGCGCAATCGAAGTCAAATTGGCTACGCCAATCGCGCCATCGGTGACGGCCAGAAATTGATCAACCCGCGGATTTACGCCTTGAGCAAACAACTGCCGCAACGTCGCGCGACCAGCAGCCGACGGAACCAGCACACTGGTTACTGTATTCGAAGCCTGTCTTTGATTTTGGTATGCGCCGAAAAAGAAGGTGCGATCTTTGCCGTCGTACAATCCGGGAATTTTGACTGGGCCGCCAATGGTTCCGGAAAAATAATGCTCTGTTCCGTAAGGCGGGTAGCCACGTGCTTTCAGCCCCGGATCCAGCGATTGCGTGTTGGTCAGCGCATCGTCACGCGTTGAATCGTATTGCCACGCAGCAGTTCCGTGAAACTGATTCGTTCCGGCTTTGGTGATGGTGTTGACCACCGCGCCACCAGCACGTCCGAATTCCGCGTCGTAGTTGGAAGTCTGAACGGAAACTTCCTGAACGGCGTCGGGATTCTTGATCTGGAATCCTTGGCCAGCGACGGAAATGTCGTTGTTTTCAGTTCCGTCAATCAAAAAGTTGTTCGATCGTCCGCGTCCGCCATTGACGGAAAATGTTCCAACGCCGAAACCGAAGCGATTGGTCGAAACGCCCGGCAAGGTCAACGCCAGCGCAACAGGATTTCGCGTGGCGATCGGCAATTCGGTAATGCGCGTTGAATCAATGTTGCCGCCGCGAACCGGAGCTTCTGTTTGAATCAGCGCTCCGGATTCGGAAGTCACGTCAACCGAAACTTCCTGTGTGCCCGGAGAAAGCTGCGCGTCAATGGTCGAAGTCAGATTGGCGCTAACGGCGACATTTGATTTCGTGACTCCACCGAAACCTGACGCTGTAACTTTGATTGTGTAATTTCCAAGGTCAACAGCCTCGAAACGATAAACGCCTTCGCTGTTGGCCACAGTTGAACGGCTGACGGTTGTTGCCGTGTTGGTCAGGACAACGTTTGCACCTGAAATCACCGCTCCGGTCTGATCGGTGACTGTGCCACTGACAGTTCCGCGACTTGTTTGCGCGAATGCTGTCACCGACAGACATAGCAGCACAAACGAACAAAGCACTGCTTTGATTTTCATTTTTTCCCTCCTGCGAATTTCTCACTGAGAAAACTTAGAATGTTATAGGTTCCACTTGGATACTCATCCAAAGTGATTGAGTAAAAACACAGGGCGTAAAAGCGCAATGCGCGTTCCACTTCATCGGAAGAGTCGGAAAAGGTCTGATTTCATTGATTGAAATGCGTGAAGGTAAGAAAGGAAACTTATTGGTTACAGAAATTCGGATTTGGTCTGAAATCTCGGATTTGGGCTGTGGCGAGGTTTTGGAAGCGCGTTAAATGTATTGGTAGAGGTTGGCAGGCAGGTCGTTCATTTCAGGAAGCCGCTACACTTGAAGCGATGACGGTGCGGCAAGCTATCAAACTTGCCGAACACGCAAGTGCATTTTGTTGTCAGGCTTTTTTTCCACCCGTCATCATTAATCCCAGGTCTTGCTGTTCTACTTTCTGCGGGTCAACTTCGCCGACAATGCGGCCTTGGTATATCACCAGCATGCGATCAGACAGCGAAGTCACTTCTTCCAGTTCCGCCGAAACCAGCAGAATGGCTGCGCCGGAATCGCGCAACTCGACCAGTTTGCGGTGAATGAATTCGATGGCGCCAATGTCCACGCCGCGCGTCGGCTGGGAAACCAGCAACAGTTTGGGATGTAGATCGAATTCGCGCCCAATGATCAGTTTTTGCTGGTTGCCGCCAGACAAAACGCGCGCATGCAATGCGGCATTCGGTGGCCGCACATCGAAATCGCGGATCAACCGGTTGCATTTGTCTGTAATCGCTTGTTCATCCAGCAAACCCGCAAACGTCACAGGAGGTTTGCGATATTGTGTGCCGAGCATGCTGTTGTCGGCCAGGCTGAATTCCAGCAGCAAGCCTCGCTGATGGCGATCTTCAGGAATATGCGCGATACCCAGTTCTTTCAATTGCCGCGCTGAAAGTTTGGTAATGTCGCGGCCATTTAATTCAAAACTGCCGCCGCTGGCACGAAGTAGTCCCGCCAGCACTTCAATCAATTCCGTCTGGCCGTTTCCTTCGACGCCGGCGATGCCCAGGATTTCGCCCGCGCGAACGTCGAACGAAACTCCATTGAGCTTTGAACCAGCAGAAAGATTTTTGACGCTCAGCACTGCGGCTTTTGGATGGGCTTCAGGCTTTTCAACTCTGAGCAGCACTTCGCGTCCAACCATCATTCGCGCCAGATCAGAAGCGCTGGTTTTGGCCGTCGGAGTTTCGCCAACCACTTGCCCATCACGCATCACAGTCACGTTGTCTGACAATGCCAAAACCTCGTTCAGCTTGTGCGTGATGATGATGATTGTTTTGCCTTGATCGCGCATCGAACGCAGAATCTTGAAAAATTCCTCGACTTCTTGCGGTGTCAACACCGCTGTCGGTTCGTCCAGAATCAAAATCCGAGCGCCCCGATACAGGGCCTTCAGAACTTCGACGCGCTGTTGCTGGCCGACGGAAAGATGTTGGACAAGTTTGCGCGGATCAATGTCGAATCCGAAATCGCGCGACAATTGACTGATTTTTTCTTCGGCTTGTTTGAAATCAATCTTGGCGGCATTTCCCGGTTCGGCTCCGAGCACGATGTTTTCCGTCACGGTCATCGGCGGAATGAGCATGAAATGCTGATGCACCATTCCCAGCCCCAAACTGATGGCATCGTGCGGATTGCGAATGTCGCGCTGCTGACCATCCACCCAGATTTCTCCTTCGTCGGCGGTGTAAAAGCCGTACAGGATTTTCATGATGGTGGATTTGCCCGCGCCGTTTTCGCCGACGATGGCGTGGATCGTGTTGGCGGGAATTTTCAGATTGATCCCTTTATTGGCAACTACTCCGCCAAACCGTTTGGTGATACCGCGCATTTCAATGATGTTCATAATTGGACTGGGAGACAGGGCGACGGGGAGACGGGGCGAAAAACACCTCATCAGAATTACGTCGCCGTCAGTTTCAAATTACAGCGTCCATTTTTCAGGAGCGTTAATCATCCTAACAAGCCGGCCTAGAATCTTGTCGTAGCGATCGTCCAGGTCATCTGCCTGTTCCTTCTTCAAGTAACCACAGCGAAATGCAAGTTCCAGCCAAACTCTGGTTTCTTCCGCTTCAGCTTCAGAATCGCTGAGCTTGCTAACGAAGTGAGCAGAATAGCGACGTTTCCGCCAAGCTTCGGCAATGTTGGCACAGACTGAACGCGACGAGCGACGCATCTGGTCAACCATTGAGTATTTTTCTTCGGAGGGGAAATGTTTCGTCAAATTGAAGATCAACATTGCCGCTTCGATAGCTGCTTTATAAACCCGAAGCTCCTTGTAACTTTCTATCTTCTCCACCGCTTCCCCCGGTCCCTCAGTCACCTAGTCTCCCCGTCCCTTTATTTTGCCATCGCGTCAGTCACTTTGATCTTGCCGGCGATGATGTCTTGCTTGGCTTGTTCGACTTTATCAATTACATCCTGAGGAATCAGCGCTTTGTTGTACTCGTCCAGCGCGTAATCCACGCCTTTGTTTTCCAAGCCATAAACGTGCAGACCGCCTTTGAACTTGCCTTGGGTTTCTTCTTTGATGACGTCATAAACGGCGTTATCAATCCGCTTCATCATACTGGTCAGAATGAAGCCGGGTTTGACCCAGTTCTGGTTGGAGTCCACGCCGATAGCAAATTTCTTGTAGCTTTCCGCCGCGTCAAAAACACCAAGGCCGGAATTGCCTGCGGCTTGAAAGATGATGTCTGCGCCTTGTTCGTATTGCGAATTGGCAAGTTCTCGGCCTTTGCCGGGATTGTTCCAGGCGCCGTCGGTGATGCCGACATAGTTTTTCAGCACAACGATGTTCGGATTGACGTATTTCGCGCCTTCTTCGTAACCCGTTTGGAAGCGGTGAATCAGCGGAATGTCCATCCCGCCGACAAAGCCAATCTTGCCTGTTTTGTTGGTGTACGCGGCGATCATGCCGACCAGAAACGAACCTTCGTGCTCTTTGAAAATCAGGCTGGCGACGTTGTCCGATTCGGCCACGGAATCAATCAGCACGAAATGCAGGTTGGGATAATTCTTGGCAACTTCGGTCAGGATGGGACCTTGTGCGAAGCCGACGCCGATAATCAGATTGTAACCGTATTGGGCAAAGGCTCGTTGGGCGGGTTCAATCGAAGTCGGATCGCCCGGCTCAACATCGCGATACACCAGCGGGAGATTTTCTTTCACCGCTCGCAACGCGCCCACGTAAGCCGCCGCGTTAAAAGAACGGTCGTCTTTGCCGCCGATGTCGTAAATGATTCCGACTTTGGTTTTGTTGCCAGCGTCTGCGGAAACGTCGCGCATCGTGCAACCGGCAACCAATAAACAAGCTGATCCGAAGAAAGCGAGCAGAAGATGTTTGGTCATAAGTGGAATCCTTTTGCGGGAAAAGTCGCGCGCATTGTCAGCGAATCCATGCCAACGCGCAAATCAGAATGCTCAATCTTTTTCGTTCGTGTACCAGGCTTCATGCAGCGAATAATTTTCGCACCACAAACACGCCGTCCATTTCCATTGATGCTTGCAGTCCGGGCACATTCCACGCGTGTCAAACGTGTTCCATTCCCAGCCGCAGCCTCTGTAATATTCCGGCGGGCCATCGCCGCCGCAAACCCACCGGCTGGAAGAATCAGGTTGCCATCTGCATAGCGGGCAACGAATGCGGCTGAAATTGGATTCGTCATCGTCGTTTTGCTGATGGATCGTTTCCATGTTGTCGGGCGGTGTCTGGTCTTTCCGGAAAAGCGTGTATAGAAAAGCCAGGCTGAGAAAGCGTCGAATTGATTTTCGTTGGGCGAGCATCTTCTTTCCACCTCATAGGCAATTTACGCTGACGGATTATAGTCACGCCCGATGGGCAATGCCAGAAAACAACAAGAGTATTCCCTCTGCGCCGCTTGACACTCACAATGGCTTCGTAGATGTTTCGTGTGAGGATGCAATTATGAAAAGACGTTTTCAGGTCTTCGCTTACGGATTCCTTTTGCTGCTCACTTGCAGTTTTACGGAATGTTACAAGCCGGTTGGACGCGGTGACGCGTTGCCAAAACACATTCGCACCTTTGCGATTCCGCCGTTTCAAAATCCAAGCCTGCGATTCAAAGTCGAACAGCGGTTTACATCGGCTGTGGTGGATGAAACGCTCCGGCGCGCCCGAACGCTTCGTGTGGTTTCAACTGCCGAAAGCGCTGATGCGGTCATGTTGGGGACGATCAAATCTTTCTACCTGCGGCCAGTTGGATTGGACGACCTGGGCCGAGCGCGCGTGTTCGAAGTTACGATCACTCTGGGCGTGACGGTGCGGGATCAAACCAAAAACAAGATCCTGTTTGATAATCAAAACTTCGTGTTTCGCGGCGAGTACGAAATCGCCAGCGACCCAAAAACTTTTTTCAGTGAAGAAGGCCCGGCGGTTGACCGCATCGCGCGCGATTTTGCCAAAAGCGTGATGACCACGATTCTGGAGGGGTTCTGAGTTTGGACGCATGAAAAAAGCTGGCTCACAAGACGCCGTGAAATCGCAATCTGACTTTCACCACAAGCTGCAAAGCGGTCAGATCGCCTCGCTGTACCTGTTTGAAGGTGCTGAGACTTATTTGCGCGACCAGACCTTGAAAAAATTGACCAATGCAGCGATTGATGATTCGGTTCGGGATTTTAATTACGCGGCGATTTCTGTGTCGCAAGGCGATTTGGACGAAGCGTTGGCATTGGCCAAACAGTTCCCGATGATTTCAGCGCGGCGGATGATTGTCGTAAGCGGCTTTGAAGCGATCAGCGACGACAAGCAATTGGAATTGCTGAAAGAGTATTTGCGGAATCCGGTCGAAACCTCCGTGTTGGTGTTTGTTAGTAATGGCTTGGACAATCGCCGCAATATTTCGACGATGCTGCGAAAAGCCTGTGAAGTCGTCAGCTTTGAAGCGCTGGATGAACGCAGCGGAGCGCCAAATTGGGTTCGTGATTACGCCACGCGCGCTGGTTGTTCGATTGACCAGTCGTCGGCAGCGTATCTGGTGGGCATGGTCGGTGTTGATTTAATGCGTTTATCGAACGAACTGGAAAAGCTGATTGCTTTTGTCGGCGAGAAAGGGCGCATCACCCAAGACGAAATAGACGAACTGGTTCGTCATTCTCGCGAACATTCCAACTTTGAATTGACTGACGCTGTTGTTGACGGCAATCGGAAAAAAGCCTTGAGCCTGCTCCATCGGATTTTTGACAATGCGTCGGAATCGCCACAATCGCTGAGCTTGATGATCCTGGGAGCGATTGCCAGCAATTATCGCAAAATGCTGGGGGCCAAGGAGTTAATGAAGCAGAATGCTCCAAATTCTGAAGTGGCCAAGTTGGTCGGGTTGCCACCGTTCAAAGTCGGCCAGTTTAATGAACAAGTCCGAAAGGTCGAAACTTCGCGCATTCTGAAAGGAATCGAGCGAATTGCGGCAACAGACGTTGCGCTGAAAACTTCGATGGCAACGCCACGCTTGCTGCTGGAAGTTTTAATTTGCGAATTATGTCCTGTCCAAACTGACCGCCGTACAGGATTTCAACGATGACATTCTTTTCCTGTCCTGCTAAACTGCGCCCCGCTCACAACTGACACTAACAACTTTCCACCCTGGAGCGTAAAAGAAATGAAAACCAAAAATACTATCGGTCTGGCAATCATGTTGCTGATGTTAACCAGCATCGTCTTTGGTCAAGCAGGCCCAGCCACAGGCACACCCAAGCTGGTGATTAAATCCACTGAACATAATCTGGGTGAAGTCAAAAAAGGCACTCCCGCCGCTTACTCCTATATTTTCAAAAACGAAGGAACGGCTGATTTAGAAATCAAGCGTGTCGCGCCCACCTGTGGTTGCACCGCCAGTGATTTCACAAAAATCATCCCGCCCGGCAAAGAAGGCAAAATCACTCTTTCTGTTGGAACCGAAGGTTACAACGGCGCGGTTTCCAAAAATGCTGAGGTTTATACCAACGATCCTCAGAAAGAACAGTTCACGTTGGTCATCAACTTTGTTGTGCTCAGCGATATGACTCCGAACGGAAAAATCGTCGGGCCGTTTGTCGTTGGGCCAAGTAATCAGTGGAATGTGCATACAGCTCAAGGATTTGCCGCCAATGGGTTGATCACCGTTACGAACAACACCCCGCAACCGATCAAGATCACGAAAATGCTTCCGGGTGGCGACGCCATTGGGGTAAAGCTGCTGACAAATGAAGAAGGAAAGCGGTATTCGTTGGAAGTTTTAAGCGCTGCAAACTTGCCAGTCGGCAATCATGTCCAAACCGTTAAGCTGATGACGGACAGCAAAGAAATGCCGGAACTATTGGTTGACCTGCAAGTTGTGGTTTTTCCTGCGGTGTCGGTGAACCCAACGAATCTGGTTTTTGATAAAGTTGGCGTGTCGGATCCTGAAGCGGATGTCACGTATCTGAGCAAGTTTGTCTGGATAAAAATGGGACGGGGCGACGGGCTGGAAATCAAATCAATGACTTCTGACTTGCCATTCATTAAAGCCAAGATCGAATCCACAAACGGCAATGGCCAAACCATTGTGCTGCGTATTGGTTTTAGCAGTAAGCCTGCCGTGGGCACTCACAAAGGCAAATTGCGTATCGAGACAAATAATCCATTGGCCAAAGAAGTCGAAGTGCCAATTACAGTTACAGCCAACTGAGACGACGAGCTTATAGGTGTTAGAAAAAGAAAGCGGATTGCGAGCCAAACCAGGTATCGCAATCCGCTTTCTTTTTGACAGATCGTTTCAGGCTACGGCTACTTTGGCCGAAC
>CAYLJQ010000083.1:0-15445 GCA_964383955.1 uncultured Heliomicrobium sp.
CGACTTGTTCAGCCAGCTTGCCCGGCATCCACAAATCATCACCATCCAGAAAAGCAATGTACTTTCCGCTCGAATTGTTGATCGCCAGGTTTCTGGCCGAAGCTGGGCCGCCATTCGATTTGCTAAAAACCCGGAATGATTTATCCACGAAGTTACACGAAGACTCACGAAGAAACCCAGAAGCATCTATTGCTGTCTTCGTGTCTTTTTCGTGTGCCTTCGTGGACGAGAAAATTTCATCCAACGTCGCGTCAGTTGAGCCATCGTCAACGACGATCACTTCGAAATTGCCATAAGTCTGCCCCAGCGCACTGCGAATGGTCGCGGCAATAAACGGAGCCACGTTGTAAGCTGGAATGATGACGCTGACTTTAGGCTGCATATCGTTGACCGCGCAGGTATCCCCACAGAAATGCCAGTTGCCGCAGATGATCGAGCGAAGAAAACATCAACGCTTTTTTGGCGCCGTATTCGACGCTGTAAGCTGAAACCCGTTGCGCCAGCGAACGCACGGCGATCATCTGCCTGAAAAAGGTTTTCCCCGGTTGCTGCACTTGATAATCCGGCCAGAGCTGGCCAAGCAGAAAACGCCCTTCGCCATAATTGCTGAGCGTTCGCAAAAAACTGCTGACGGTTTGCCGGTGGTGATGCAACACGATGGCATCGGCGGCAAAGCGAAACTGAAATCCGCGCTCTCTGATCCGGCGGCACAAAGCCGGTTCTTCGCCGCCGGGTTTGCGGAATCGTTCATCAAATAAATCTGCCGCCAGCAAAACGTCTCGGCGAAAACAGGCATTGGCGGTGATCAAGTATTCAATTTCGCCTTGTTGATTTTCCGCTGGTTCCATTAACCGCGCCACGTCCACATATTGGCCGATCAAACTTTCGTCAATGCCTTTTATCGCGCCACCGACTCCGGCGATTTTGGCGTAGTCAAAACCAGCCACAAGACGTTGCAACCAATCGCGATCCGGCAAACAGTCGCTGTCGGTAAAGGCCACAAAGTCGCCGCTTGCCAGCTTCACGCCAAGGTTTCGCGCCGACGCCGGTCCGCCATTTTCTTTGAAGGTGTACAGAATTTGGTTGGCAAACGGCTTCAGCACGTCAGCAGTTCTGTCGGTTGAACCGTCGTCAATAACAATGATTTCGCGCGGCGTCAGGTTTTGGTTCAGCAAACATTCAACCGTTTGCGTAATGGTCGCTTCGCCGTTGTATACGGGAACAACGACAGAAATTTCGAAGTTGTGAATCTGTTCAGCCAAGTTTTCGTCTGAAATTCACCACAGAAAGCACAAAAGACACAAAATCCGTTTTGTGAGTTTTGTGCTTTTTGTGGTGAGATTACGGTTTGGAATGATTGGTCCGCCCAGCCATTCGATGACGAACCAGCGAAATCTCTAATTGCCAACGCTCCGATGACCAGATCGGAGGCCAATACTTCCGCGCGTGCGTTTCCAAGTCTCGATAATAAGCCGCGTATTCGTCGCCGGTTTTCGCCGCTTCGTGATAATTGCAGCAAGCCAGCACCTGATCCACATTGACGAAATCGTAATGCTGGGCGATGCGCGTCCAGTAATCAAAATCCATCGTCAGGTGCAGCGATTCATCCAGCCAACCGGCTTTTTCAAAGGCTTCACGCCGCCAGAAAATTGCCGGTTGATGCATTTCGTAGCCTTTCCAAAACTCCAGCAAACGCTGCCGGTTGCGATAACGCCCACGAAGAAAAACCGGCGGCACTCCATCGCCATTGATTCGCAAACAGTGCCCAGCCAGAGCGAAGTTGCCGCTGCCGTCAGCCAGCATTTTCCCGACCGTCATCAGTGTGTGCGGCAAAAAGTAATCGTCACTGTTCAGCCAGCACAGCACATCGCCCGTGGCTTTTGCCAAACCGCGATTGATCGCCTGGCTTTGCCCCTTATCTGGTTCACTGACCCAGTAAGTCAGCCAGCGTTTGTAGCGCCGAATGATGTCTGCACTGCCATCGGTACTGCCGCCGTCCATAATGATGTATTCCAGGTTGGGATAATTTTGCAGCAACACAGAACGAATTGTCTGTTCCAGAAATCCAGCCTGATTGAACGAAGGCGTGATGACGCTGATTTTCGGCAGCGAAGAATTCTCGGCTGAATCATTTGGAACAGCTTCTGTCCACGGCCATCCCGTGCAACCAACGGGCGCAGTCGGAAGTTCTTTGAGCGAAGGGCAATGCATGGGGCAATGCTAGTCGCTGCTACTATATTGGGCAATCTGCTTAAGATTTTAAGCAGCCTACAGTGGGACTGAAGATTGATTCTCCCTTGCCACATTAAAGCTTCCAACAAGGGGCTATCTACTTATTCAATTCGAACGACCCGCTACCAATATGCGATCCGGCGGAGCTTGCAAATCCCAGACGACACCACACCACGAAAGCGCCTTCAGACAGTAGTGCGCCACATCCAGCTCCCACCAATAGAATCCCTGCCGTTCCGACGCGGGATAATAATGATGATTGTTGTGAAAGCCTTCGCCGAGCGTGATCAGGGCCACCCAATAGTTGTTGCGGCTTTCGTCTTTGACGGCAAAGCGGCGGCGGCCAAACCGATGCGCCACCGAATTGACGCTGAACGTCCCGTGATACAGCAACACGGTGCTAAGCACATACCCGTAAATAAACATCTGCAAAGCTGAGGTCTGCCAATCCGGTGCGTAACGGCCCAGCAGCCAGCCCGCCAAGGTCAACCCTCCGGCCAGCGTCACTTCCGGCACATAATAAAAACGGTCCAGCCAGCGCAATTCGGGGTAACGGCTCAGGTCTTTGACCATACTGAGGTCTACGGTGTCGTTCTTGTGGCACAGTATCCATCCAATGTGAGACTGGAAAAAACTGTATGTCACCGGCGAATGAACATCGCGGTCTGTGTCGGTGAAGCGGTGATGATTGCGATGGTGGGCCACCCACCACAACGGCCCGCGTTGCCCGGCGGCGGTGCCAACCCAGGCCAGTATGAATTGAAAGGCGCGGCTTGTTTTGTAAGTACGGTGAGAAAGGTAACGATGAAATCCAGCCGTGATGCCAAACATCCTGACCAGATAACAAGCGGCGCAGACGCCCAGCGCCAGCCAGCTAAACTTCAACCACAGAACCAAAAAGCAAGCCAGATGCAAAAAAAAGAAAGTGATTCCCGCGACAGAGAAAAAATCAACGTTTTCCTGTTGTTCCGATCTGGTTTCGTGAGCCGTTTTAATGAGCATACATTTGTGATGAAAGCAGTAAGTCCGATGTTGGTATAAATCTAACGCCGTTTGAAGAAAATGGGCCGGTCATCCGACAACTGCCTGCGCCAGATGGCCGGAAGCTCCAGCAAGAACGAATAGACCGTAACATACCCGGTGCCGAAAGCCATGCACCACAGTCCCACAAAAAAGGCGGAACCAGTTAGCAGAGTGGCACGATGAACTTTTACAGTGGTTTTTGCCGCAATGGCGGTAATGGTGGAAGGATCAATCCCAAAATGACAGCAGGTGATTTACCTGCCGTCGTCGGGCTGTTCGGTGGAAACGGGTTCGTCTTTGCCTTCAAGCGCGGCGTGCAGCGTGTGCCAGGACAGGCTGGCGCATTTGACGCGGGCGGGAAATTCGCGAACGCCGGACAAAATCGTCAATCGGCCAAGATGGTGTTCGGTGGTTTCAGGGTCAAGTTCGCCTTTCACCATGCGGTGAAATTCGTCGAACATCGTTTCGGCTTCTGCCTTGGATTTGCCTTTGACGGCGGCGGTCATCATCGAAGCCGAAGCTTTTGAAATTGCGCAACCCTGGCCCTGAAAGGCGACGTCTTTGATCGTTTCGCCATCCATCGCCAAGTACAGCGTCAGTTGATCGCCGCACAAGGGATTGTAACCTTCCTGTTTGCGGTTGGCATTTTCCAGCACCTTAAAGTTGCGGGGCTTTTTATTATGGTCAAGGATGACCTGTTGATAGAGTTCGCTTAAATCAGCCATAAAACCGTTTTCGTTTATTGAATTGCCGCGAGCTTGCGCAGCAAGTCTGCGCGTGTCGTACGGCAGAGATTTCCGCCGGTAAAAAATGTGTCTTCGGTGACTTCGTGCGTGGCGAAAGGTGGAAATTGCGCCGACATCAATTCATCTATGCCCTCGGCTTCGGTTTCACACAGAATCAGCCCTTCAAGATCGCCTTCAAAGACATCAATCGAAAAAACGCGTCCGAGATGGTTGTGGTAGAACCGCTTCTTTTCCAACCGATCTCCTTCAAGGCCGTCCAGCAAGTAATACTCGTTGGGCGAGAGAAGCGTCCGCGTGATCGTCTGGAAGTATGGCGAAGACGATTCGAACTTCTTGTTCAGCTTGATGACGCGCCGCCCAGTGTCAGAATCGGTCAGAATCCTGAGCCGAAGCCTGGTGTCACGCAAGTATTTATCCTGAAAGGCCTTTGAATACGGTTCGGCGACGCTTCGCCAGTCTGCTTGTGGAGAAACCAGGAACCTTCTTTCATACTCGACTCGCGCGTACTTGGTGTCTTCCGTATTCATCGGTTCATACCCCTTTTGCCATTTGCTGTTCCGGGATAAATTCCGAAACCAACGCGATAGTGCGCGAGATGAATTCCGTTTCCTGCCCGACCGGTGCGACGTACGACAGCGCATCCATCGCAGCCTGTTTCCCCGCCAATCGCCAGATCATCCACGTCGCCAGATATTGCCCAGACAAACAGCCTCCGGCAGAAGCCAAATTGCCTTGCGCATAAAACGGTTGATTTAGCACTTGAAGCCCTGCGACTTCGGCGACAAGTTTGGTTTTCAAATCGGTGCAGACTGGTTTGTCTTCCAGCAACCCGAGCCGCGCCAGAATCAATGCGCCAGAGCATTGTGAAGCGACCAATTGTCGCTCAGGGTCAACTTTGATCCTAGACATAATCGAAGCATCTTCAATTACTTCTGCGGTCTTGCGTCCGCTGCCGAAAAGCACCGCGTCGGCTCCGGCAATGAAGTCCAGCGATTGTTGCGCAGTGACCCGCACGCCATTCATCGAAGTTACAAATTCAGTGGGCGCAGTGATTTCAGCCTTCCATCCCGCGCGATCCACGCGGTTCAGGATGTGCGCGGCAACGAACGAATCAATTTCGTTGAAGCCATCGAAGGTGACCACTGCGATTTTCATTAACTGAATACCTCAATCGCTTTTTGAATACCTTCGGCCAGCACGTCAATTTCAGCTTTGGTGTTGTAAAACGCGAAGGAAGCACGCGCCGTGGCCGGAACGCCGAAGCGTTTCATCACCGGTTGCGCGCAGTGATGACCGGCGCGAACGGCGATGCCTTCCTGATCCAGAATCGTTCCGATGTCGTGTGGATGAATACCTTCGATGGTGAAGGACAACACGCTGGCTTTTTCTTGCGCCGTGCCAATCAGCGTAACGCCGGGAATCGCGCCGATGGTTTCGGTCGCGTATTCCAGCAGTTCGTGTTCATAAGCCGCGATTTTATCCAGGCCAATGCTGTTCAAATACTCAATAGCCACGCCCAAACCAATGGCGTCGGCAATGTTCGGTGTTCCGGCTTCGAACTTGTACGGCAGCGAGTTGTACGTCGTTTTTTCAAAGCTGACCGAAGCAATCATGTCTCCGCCACCAAAGACCGGCGGCATGGATTCCAGCCAGTGGCTTTTGCCGTAAAGCACGCCAATGCCTGTTGGCCCGCACAGTTTGTGACCGGAAAATGCGTAAAAATCGCAATCCAGGTCGCGCACATCAATTTTCAAATGCGGCGCGGCTTGCGCGCCGTCAATCAACACAGGAATGTCGCGGCTGTGCGCCAGTTCGATAATTCGTTTGACAGGGTTGATCGTGCCCAGCGCGTTCGAGATATGGTTGACCGCGACAATTTTCACCTTGGAATTCAGCATCGCAGCGAATTCATCTATCAGCAATTCGCCCGCATCGTTCATTGGAATGACGCGAAGCTTTGCGCCTGTCTGTTCGCACAGCATCTGCCACGGAACGATGTTCGAGTGATGCTCCATTGCCGAAATGATGATTTCGTCCCCGGCGTGAACGAATTTGCGTCCGTAACTGAGCGCCACCAGGTTGATGCCAGCCGTTGTGCCGCTGGTGTAAATGATTTCGTGCGAATCGGCGGCGTTCAGAAAATGCTGGATTTTGACGCGCGCGTCTTCGTATTCGCGCGTCGCCAGTTGGCTCAGATAATGCACTCCGCGATGCACGTTGGAGTTCTGCTCAGCGTAGTAACGATTCAGCGCATCAAGCACGACTTGCGGCTTTTGCGAGGTCGCCGCGCTGTCCAAGTATACCAGCGGACGGCCGTGAACCGTTTCATTCAGGATCGGAAAGTCGCGACGAACTCGCTCGACATCAAAACTGCTGTTATTTGTGTGCGCTGCTTCGCGCTCCAACGCGGCTTGCATCTAAACAACCTCCAAACTTTGGTGCAACTTGTCCAGCACCATTCTGTCCAACCGTTCGTGGACGGATTTCAATTTGATCTTGCTGATCACGTCTTCGGCAAAACCATAAGTTAACAAAGCGCGCGCGCTATCTTTCGGGATGCCGCGTGCCGCCAGGTAAAACAATTCTTCGTCTTCAAGCTGGCCGACGGTTGCGCCGTGCGCGCACTTTACGTCATCGGCAAAAATTTCCAGTTGCGGTTTGGTGTTCGCCGTAGCTTCGCTGGACAGCAGCAGGTTCTTGTTCAACTGATGAGCATCCGTCAGCACTGCGCCTTCGCGGACGAAAACGATTCCATTAAAAACCGAGCGCGAACGGTCGTCCAGAATTCCCTTGTAAAGCTGATGGCTGGTGCAGTGCGGTTTCTGGTGATCAATCGTCGTGTGATTGTCCACGTGCTGTTTGCCGGTGACGATGTACAGACCGTCAATCGTCGTTTCGATATTTTCGTCTGCCAGCGCAACATTCAAATCGTGGCGGGCGATTTCCGCGCCCAGCGAAATTGCGTACGAAGTGTAATTGCTGTCGCGTTCCTGATGAACTTCGGTGGTGCCGATGTGAAACGCGCTTTCGCTTTCTTCCTGCAATCGGTAATGATCCAGCACAGCGCTTTTGGCGGCGAAAACTTCCGTGACAGCATTGGTGAAATAGACGCCTTCGCCCGGCGAAACGTAACTTTCAATCACCGTCGCAATCGAAGCCTCTTCGGCAACAATCAGCACGCGCGGATGCGAAACCGTCGCTTCCGCCGAAGTCGAAATAAACAACACATGAATCGGCGTTTCGACGGCTTTGCCTTTCGGAATGTGAACGAACGCCCCATCACCAACATTCGCCGTGTTCAGCGCCGTAAACGTCTGATCGCGGTAATCGGCATAAACGCCCAGATGATCGCTGACAATTTTTCCAAGCTCTGCCGGAACATCAGCCAAATTGCTAACCGTGATTCCTGGTGGCAATCCAGTCAGATTTGACAGTTCACTGGCAAATAATCCGTTGACGAAAACCAACTGGCTGTGGCGCGATTCGGCAAACGTGAATGTCGCGATTGTTTCAACCGTCAATCCATCCAGTTCCAAATCCAGCAATTGCCGAAACGGAGTTTTCAACACCGGCGCAATGTTGGTGTATTTCCACGCTTCATTGCGCGTCGTCGGAAAGTCGAGTTCCTCAAAACTTTCCCCCGCGCGCTGGCGCAGATTCAGCAACCAGGCCGAGTCTTTGGCTTCACGTGTTTTGGCAAACAGCTTGTACGCTGAAAAATAATTCTCTTTTTCTTTTGCTACTTGAGGCATATCAATTCAAAAAATGTTTGCGGCATCCGTTGTGAACGAACCCAGCCGCGTTTCCGAAATTGTCAATCGCGCAGTTTTCGCGTTCAAATCCTTGTATTCCTGGGCAAATTCAGCCGCGAATTCCTGAAACGCGTCTTCCGATTTCCACAGATCAAAGGTGACATATCGGCGCGACATTCCCGCTTCCTTCAACAGTCGCGTTCTCAGGAATTGGTTGCTTTTTGAAAACAACTTGGCCCAAGCACCCGTGGCGCTATATTGCTCTTCAAACTCCGTAACGTGATTCAGTTGCACGTCAAATTGCCAAACAATAACGAACATAAGCTTTTTTACGCCGCTGCGCTTGCAGTCTTGATCCAGTCGTAGCCTTTCTTTTCCAACTCCAACGCCAGCTCTTTGCCACCGGATTTGACGATCTGGCCGCGATAAAGAACGTGAACAACATCCGGTTCGATGTAATCCAGCAACCGCTGGTAATGCGTCACCAGAATGATGGCGTTGTCTTTGTTGGCCAGTTTGTTGACGCCACCTGCGACGATTCTTAGCGCGTCAATGTCCAGGCCGGAATCGGTTTCGTCCAGCACGGCCAGCTTCGGTTCCAACACTGCCATTTGCAGGATTTCGTTGCGCTTCTTTTCGCCGCCGGAAAAACCTTCATTGACTGAACGGTTGATGAAGCTCTTGTCCATTTCAACGATTTTGATCTTTTCCTGGATCAGGTCATCGAATTCCAGCGGATCAAGTTCGTCGCGGCCATCGTGTTTGGCTTTTTCGTTGTAAGCCATGCGCAGAAAGTTGGCGTTGCTGACGCCTGGAATTTCAATCGGATATTGAAACGCCAGAAAGACGCCTTCGCGCGCACGTTCGTCCGGCGCCAGTTCCAGCAGGTTTTTGCCGTCGTATAGAACTTCGCCGCCGGTTACTTCATAGCTGGGATGCCCAGCCAGCACTTTCGCCAAGGTGCTTTTGCCGGAACCGTTCGGTCCCATAATCGCGTGAATCTCTCCGGCTTTGACCGTCAGGTTCAAGCCTTTCAAAATCTCTTTGCCATCAATCGTGGCGTGTAAGTTACGAATCTCTAGCACTGATCTTCTCCCTCCCGCTCCTGCGCGGTCGCGGTACTGTACCGCGCGCGTAAGCAAGCGGCCTGTACCTGATGGTTATGACAACTTCAAATCTTCGCCAGTGTACTGTTTGGTCAGCAGCATGATCTGCCCCGTATGCAAACCGAAATGCTGCACGATGCGCAAAATTGCCTGCATCACCGTCACATCATTCCCTTGAATCTCTTTGCGTTCGAGCAACTTGTCTGGATCAACTTGGGCCAGCACTTGATCCGCTTTCGCCAATGTTTCTTTCAACCGAATCAGCAATTGTTCACGAGTAATTCCGCCGCGTTCGCCGAATTCATGTTCGCGATCGCGGTGATACGGCAGGTCGCCTACACCGCCAATGATCCATTGCTGCACGTTTCCCGAAAGATGCAGGACCAAATTGCCTATGCTGTTGGAAGCTTCGTTTGCTCGGTGCCAAACATCTTCATCCGACAATTGCGCCAAACAATGTTCGATCTTCGGCAAATAAGACGAAGCGAAATACCAGCGCGATTGATCCAGAAAGTATTGCGACGTGTTCATAGCTTAATCCGTGATTTCGACAATTGCTTCGATCTCAACCGGAATCCCGTGTGGCAACGAACCCATTCCGACCGCGGACCGCGCGTGACGTCCGGCATCGCCAAAAACTTCTACAAACAAATCCGAACAACCATTGATGACAAACGGCTGATCGCCAAATTCCGGCGTCGCGTTGACCATTCCCAGCACTTTCACAACGCGTTTCACTCTGGCCAGCGTGCCCAGTTCGGCTTTCAATACAGCCAGCAACGTCAACCCTGTTTCACGTGCATACTTGTATCCTTCTTCTTTGGTGAACTCAGCGCCGACTTTGCCCTTAACAGCAGAGATGGGGCCTTTGCCTGCCAAGTAAAGAAGATTGCCCGTGCGCACGGCATGAACATAAGTTCCCGCCGCATTTGGAACCGGCGGCAATGAAGCTTCAATTTCTGCGAATTTGTCTGACATTGATTTGCTACTCTCCTGATTGAATTGATTACCCGACGCTGCCTTCCAGCTTCAATCCCAGCAAGCGCGTCGCTTCGACGGCAAATTCCATCGGCAGTTCACGGAAAACTTCTTTGCAAAATCCGTTGATGATCATCGAAACGGCGTCTTCGGTCGAAACCCCGCGTTGGTTGAAATAGAAAATCTGCTCTTCGCTGATTTTGGAAGTCGAAGCTTCGTGTTCGATCCTAGCGGTGTTGTTGCCGACTTCGATGTACGGGAAAGTGTTCGCGCCGCACTTTGTGCCAATCAACAAACTGTCGCATTGCGAATAGTTCCGCGCGTTTTCCGCTTTCGGCAGAATCTTGACCAAACCGCGATAGCTGTTGTTCGAACGTCCGGCGGAAATGCCTTTTGACACGATTCGGCTGCGCGTGTTTTTGCCGATGTGAATCATCTTGGTGCCGGTGTCAGCTTGCTGCATATGGTTGGTCAGCGCGACAGAGTAAAACTCGCCGATGGAGTTGTCGCCCTGCAAAATGCAGCTTGGATATTTCCAGGTAATCGCCGAACCGGTTTCGACCTGCGTCCAAGAAATCTTGGAATTGACACCGCGACAAGCACCGCGCTTGGTGACGAAGTTATAAATGCCGCCCCTCCCTTCTTCGTCGCCTGCATACCAGTTCTGAACCGTTGAATACTTGATTTCGGCATCGTCCAACGCGACCAGTTCGACGACTGCGGCGTGCAACTGATTCTTGTCGAATTTCGGCGCGGTGCAACCTTCCAGGTAAGAAACGTGGCTGCGCTCTTCGGCGACAATCAGCGTGCGTTCAAACTGGCCTGACTCAGAGTTGTTGATGCGGAAGTAAGACGACAATTCCATTGGGCTGCGAACGCCCTTGGGAATGAAGCAGAACGAACCATCGGAAAAGACCGCGGAATTCAGCGCCGCGAAATAGTTATCGGTATACGGCACAACCGAACCCAGATACTTTTTGATCAGTTCAGGGTGATCGTGAACCGCTTCAGAAAACGAGCAGAAGATGACTCCCTCCTTCGCCAGCTTTTCTCGAAAAGTGGTGGCGACTGAGACGCTGTCGAAGATTGCGTCTACGGCTACGTTGGCCAGCAGCTTCTGCTCGTGAAGCGGTATGCCCAGCTTTTCAAACGTGTCTATCAGTTCAGGATCAACTTCGTCCAAACTGTCCAGCTTCTTTTTCGGCTTGGGCGCGGAGTAATAAATGATGTCCTGGTAGTCAATCTTGGGATAATTGACGTTGGCCCATTCCGGCTCTGTCATTGTCAACCAATGGCGATAAGCTTTCAGCCGCCATTCCAGCAACCATTCCGGTTCGTTCTTTTTGGCGGAAATGGTGCGAACGATGTCTTCGTTCAGCCCGCGCGGAATCGTTTCGGCTTCAATGTCCGTGACAAAACCGTATTTGTATTCTCGATTGGCAAGTGCCTCTACAGCCGCTGTGCTCATCTTTTTTCTTTCCTCTAAGTTGACAAAATAGTCAGGTACGGATGCAAATTTTTTGCGGTTTCTAGTTCGCTGCGCGTGCAACGGCGGGCAATCTGCTGCCGTTCTTGCTGGTGATCTGCACGAACTTCACATCAATTGCTCCGGTCAGCAAAGCCGAAACCGGGACTTTATCGAAAACGCTGTTGACGAAATCCGTGATGCTGGTCCAAACCGGTCGAAGCCCGCAATCGTCGTGATGCACGCAAGTGTCTTGATTGCCGGTGAACTGCGAGCAGATCTCCTGTTCCGACGGAATGCCGCCCAGAACGCGCATCACTTCACCAAGCGAAATGTCCGAACTTGGCCGCGTCAATCTGTAACCGCCTTTTGGCCCGCGAACGCTTTCGACAATTCCGCTGCGACTTAGTGTCCACAAAATTTTCTCAACGTACGCCACCGACAGGCCTTCACGGTCGGCAATGTCGCGAACGAACATTGCGCCCGGCTCTAAATTCGAGTCCGAATTGCTTTGCTGTTCGCGCGCCAACTGCAAAATGCAGCGTAGGCCATATTCTTCTTGAGATGTGATTTTCACGTTATAACCGCTTTGTTTTGTTCTTAATGAAGCCGGATACTAGCACGCGAACTTAAACCTGACAAGTTTGTCAGGGACAGTCTAAGCTAGATAGCTATAAAGCCGCACGGCGGAATCATCGGCAACACAATCAAGCAATTGGAGAATCGTTTTTCCCGAAGTTTGATGGACAAACTGAGGTGCGATTTCGGCCAGCGGCTGAAGCACGAACCGTCGTAAATGCATTCGCGGATGGGGAACAATCAGATTCACGCCTTGATATTCACCATCAAGAATGAAATCACCGAACAGCAACAGATCAATGTCTATGGTTCTGGCTCCGCGCGGAATGGTTCGCTTGCGGCCAAGCTGTGACTCAATTTCAAAGCAAAACTTCATCAGCGAATATGGCTCCAGATTTGGCGCGGTAACGCCGATGACCTGATTCAGAAACTTTGGCTGATCCAGATAATCCACCGGATCAGTTTCGTAAACGGATGATTCGTCAACAATTTGTAACCCTCCGCTGACCAACGCCGAAATGGCCTGCCGCAGATTGGCTTCGCGCGCGCCAAGATTTGATCCCAAGCCTAGATAAGCAATTTGACTCATTGACCGAATGCCTGAAATGGTGAACTATCGAACTTGGCGGATGACCTATCCGCCTCCGGCTTAATTATGAAACGCATTCAACAAACTCAACAACACCCCAAAGACACAGCAGTGATTTCTCCCAAAGGCGCAGCCCGCGTGCGCGATGGGCATTTGTGGATTTACCGCAGCGACGTGACGGGTCGCCCGAAAGTCGAAACCGGTTCGGTCGTTCGCGTTGTGGACAACCGAGGGCGCTTTCTTGCTCAGGCGCATTTCGGAGCCGAGTCTGAAATTACACTGCGGCTGATTTCAAACGAAGAAACGGAAATCAATCGCGAATTCTGGCGGAAGCGACTGCTCGCGGCTGCCGATTGGCGGCGGCGAATTGTGACCGACACGGATGCTTACCGCCTTGTTCACTCCGAAGGCGATTATCTGCCCGGCTTGATCATTGATCGTTACGGCGATTGTTTTGTGCTGCAAACGCTGACGCGCGGAATGGACGTGCTGAAACCGATGTGGACGGAACTGTTAGTCGAAGAGTTCCAGCCGCGTTTGATTGTTGAACGAAACGACGCAAAAGTCCGCCAGCTTGAAGGATTGCCGATGATTAATTCGGTGCTTTATTCGAAAGGCGATTCAACCGCCGCCGAATTCCCAATCACAGAAAACGGCATCAAGTTTCAGGTGGATTTGCTTGAAGGCCAAAAGACCGGAGCCTTTTTGGATCAGCGGGAAAACCGAGCCGCAGCCATGAATTACGCCACCGGGCGCGGGCTGGATTGTTTCAGCTTTCACGGTTCGTTTGCGCTGCACCTGGCCAGCGATTGCGACACAGTAACAGCGATTGATATTTCTGAACCCGCCATCGAACGCGCAAGCCGCAACGCAGAACTGAACGGCGTTACCAACATCGAATTCATTGCTGCAAACGTGTTTGACCGGTTGCGCGATTACGACGACGCTGGTGAACGCTTCGACACGATTGTGCTGGACCCGCCCGCCTTCGCCAAAAACAGAGGTGCACTGGAAGGCGCGCTTCGCGGTTACAAGGAAATCAACCTGCGCGCACTGAGAATTCTGAACCCAGGCGGAGTGCTGATTACCTGTTCCTGCTCTTATCACGTCGGCGAAGAATTGTTTCTGGAAATGCTGCTGGAAGCTGCGCGCGATTCCGGTCGCCAGGTTCAAATCATCGAAAAACGAACGCAGGGCCGCGACCATCCGATTTTGCTGACGGTGCCGGAAACGTACTATTTGAAATGTATGGTGCTGAGAGTTATCGGTTAAAGCGAAGTCTGATTTTAGCTTTCGCTGTGATCTTCGCCATCAAAACGCATCACGCGTTGTTCTTCCTCAACGACGGTTTCCAGATGAACCGGGCGTCCCCAAAGCTTGTGGACGTATTCCAGCACTTTGCGCGCGTAGCGAACATCAAGTTCCGCGCCTTCAAAGCGGTGGTGAAGGTACAGTTCGCGGTTACCGCGGTAATCGCCGTCTGTAACTTCAATGTAGGGAAAACCGAAGTTGGTCATGTTGGCTACCAACTGATCGCGGACTTTCTGCCATCGCTTTTCCGTGATCGTCCATTCCTCTTCTTCGACCAATTCGTAAACAAACAAATCCAGTTTTTCGCAAAGCTCTTCGGTCAGGTAGTTCCGCAGCATAGAAATATCGTTTTCCGTTTCGCGCACTTCCAGTAGCTTTGCCCAACCTTCGCCGGGTTTGCGGCCAAATTTTTCCTGCTCTTCTGCGGTTGGTTCGTTCCAGCGGCGTTCGATGTCTTCCAGAATCGTATAGCCCAGATAGTAGGGATTGAGCTGATTGCGATGCGGCGAAACCACGCCGGAATGAAGCTCGGCAAATTCCATGTGTTCGTGATCGGGCAAATCCAGTTCGCGCATGATCCGTGAATGCATCAATGACGCCCAACCTTCGTTGATAATCTTGGTCTGCATCTGCGGCACGAAATACAACATTTCGTCGTGAATCATGCTCATCACGTCGCGCTGCCAGGGTTGCAATTTTGGCGAATGCTGCGAGATGAACCAGACCAGGTCTTTTTCCGGCTCCATCTTTTGATCTTTATGTTTGGCGGCTTCGGCTTTGTCGCGGGCTTCGCGTTCCTGCGTTGAAGTCAGGGCATCGTAAGGATCTTCTGGCAAACGATGCTGCTTTTCCTCGCCCGGCTTCTTCTCTTCGCGTTGTTTCTTAATGAAAAAGTTCGGGTCAATGTGCTCTTCGATGGAAAGCACCGCGTCCAAAAAGTCTTCGACGACTTTACGGCCGTATTTGAATTCATATTCGTTGATGCGGCGCGCGTGCGTGGCAGCGTCGTCAATCATGCGCCGGTTAGTTTGCGAGAAGTAGACGTTGTTTTTGAAAAAATCCACGTGGCCCAGCACGTGCGCGATGACCAGCTTGTTTTGCAGCAGAGAGTTGTTTTCCAGCAGGAAGGCGTAGGAGGGATTGGAGTTAATGACGACTTCGTAGATTTTCGACAACCCGAAATCGTACATCGTCTTCATCTTGTGATACGCCTTGCCGAAGGTCCAATGCGAATATCGGCCTGGCAGCGCGTAAGAACCGACTTCGTACATAACGGTCGCCGGAACGACTTCGAATCGTGTCGGAAACGGATCGAGCTTAAATTTGTTGGTCGCAATCTCCCAAATTTGTTCCAGTGCTTTTTCCAGTTCAATGACTTCTTTATCCATAACAACCTCCGCGGCTTTTAGTTCAGCCCAAAGCCAATATAGCACGAACCTTAGCCGGCCGAAGTCTAGACAATCCCCAATCGCTTTGAGATTATCCCTCGCAATTATTTCAACCACAGAAGGAAAGAAAGATGTTCAATTACGCCGAAATGGCGACGTCAGAACTGATTGATTTGCTGTTTAAGGAAGAAGACCGCGTCACGCTGGAGCACATTCAGGAAATCGTGGGGCGCGGCGATGAAGCCAAGCCGCGACTGCTGGAAATTCTGGAAAGTC
>CAYLJQ010000084.1:0-15423 GCA_964383955.1 uncultured Heliomicrobium sp.
ATAATTCGGGAACCCTGAGTTGCTGGTTTTGATCGGAGCCGAGAATTTTAGCGGTTGCAGCGAGAATTCGTTCCGGTTCTCGTCCGACAACTTGATTCGTTCCTTGTTCGACCGTGATGGGACGTTCGGTATTGTCGCGCAGCGTTAAGCAGGGGATGCCCAGCGCAGTGGTTTCTTCCTGCAAGCCGCCGGAATCTGTCAGCACAAGTCTGGAATTGCTCCACAGCTTCAAAAAGTCGCGATAACCCAATGGCGGTATGATCTTTACCGCTTGGGGAATTTCGATTTCGAATTCGCGCAAGCTGGATTGCGTGCGCGGATGAGCCGGGAAAACAATGGGCAGAGTCGCAGAAATTTCAGTTAGCGCCGCAAAAATTTTTCGCAGCGTCGCTCCATCGTCAACGTTCGACGGGCGATGAAGCGTCAGCACGGCAAACCCACGAGCCTGCAAATTCAGGTTTTCCAGAATTGTCGACCGCTTCGCCGCTTCAAGCTGCGCGAACAGGGAATCAATCATTACATTGCCAACGCGGACAATTCGCGCGGGCGAAATGCCTTCGGTCAGCAGGTTTTTGTCGGCATCATCGCTGGGAGTCAGCAGCAAATCGCTGATTCGATCCGTCAGCACGCGATTGATTTCTTCAGGCATCGCACGGTCAAAACTTCGCAATCCCGCTTCGACGTGGGCAACTTTAATGCCCAGCTTTGTCGCGGTCAGCGCCGCCGCCAAAGAAGAATTCACATCACCCACGACAACCACCCAGTCCGGTTTTTCAGCGATCAGCACAGGCTCCAACGACAGCATCACCAAGGCGGTTTGTTCTGCGTGCGTGCCGGAACCAACTTCCAGATTGATGTCTGGCGGCGGCATGTCCAAATCGCGGAAGAACGAAGCCGACATCGCTTCGTCGTAATGTTGGCCTGTGTGAACCAAAACTTGAGAAACCGTGGCCGAACGCCGCCCGATGGCAGCAATGATCGGAGCCATTTTCATGAAATTCGGGCGCGTGCCGACAACGTTGAGAATTTTTAGCATTGGTTGCCGTGGTCAGTGGTTGATTGTCAGTGACGAGCGATTGCTCGAACACTGGTTCTTTCGGATTCGGATCGGCGTTGGCCGACACTTTCAATCAACTCAATCAGTTTTTGCAGGATCGGTTGCCAGTTATGTTCAATTTCCACGAAACGCCGCGCGCGCCAGCCCAGGCTGTCACGCAAACTTTTGTCACGGATTAGTTCCAGCACAGCGGCAGCAAATTCAGTTGGCGAACTGGCGAGCATCAGTTGCTCTTCGTGGGTGACGCGTAAACCGGCGGCAGCTTCCGGGGTGGCGACGATTGCTTTGCCGCAAGCCATTGCCTCCAACAATTTGTTTTGGATGCCGCGCGCAATTCTAAGCGGCGCAACGCAAACCATCGCCGCGTCCAGGTAAGGCCGAATGTCTTCAACCGTGCCTGTGACTTTGATGCCAGGATGTTCTGCCAGCTTTTTGACTTCAGCGGATGGGTTGCTGCCAGCGATAATAAATTCCGCTTGTGGTTCCTGCTCCTGAATCAGCGGGAAGACTTCAGCGGCAAACCATCGAACAGCTTCGACATTGGCAAAATAATCCATCACGCCGGTGAACGCCAAGCGCGGCCTTGAATCCGGTTCGCGCGCAGGGGCAAACGGCATCCGAATGATTTTCCCAGCGTCCGCTGCCGAAGTGTCCGGCTGAAAATAATCCGTGTCCACGCCGTTGGTCAGAATGCGAATCCGCGCGCGCCGCGTAAATTCATCCAGATCGGTCAGCAATTCGGCTTCGCGCCGCGTGGTTAAAATTGAATTGCCAAACCCGGCGGCGATTTCGTGCTCATACTTTCTCAGCCGGCGGGCTTCGATTTCATAGAGCCAGGATTTTGGCGAGGACGTTTGCCCGGCATATTCGCGCCATTTTTCGGAATCCACATCCACCAGATCAACAATTGTCTGCGAACGCCATTTCGCCGGCACGTATTGCGCCATCACCGAAGAGTAAACAAAAACGGCATCGAATTTCTGTTTCTTCAGTGCGCGTTTGACCAATCGCCGCATTTTCCACGATCCGAAATAGCCCAGCGAAAGCGGGCTTGAAGTCAGAACCGAGAGCAACGCGCGAATTTTTGCCCACAACTTTCTCAATCGAATGATGCGCACCGAAGCGCAGCCGCGCGCCAAATCTACCTGGTAGTGCAAATCGCGCACGTCGTCGGCGAAAGCCAGTAGATGAACTTCGTGGCCGTGTTCAACCAGCGCGCGTAGCTCATGGTACGAACGAATTTTATCGCCCTTGTTCGGTGGATAGGGAATGCGATGGGCTAGAAAAAGAAGCTTCATCGGTAATCAGGAGTCGGGATTCGGGAGCCGGTGTTTTCATCAAGGAAAACTGCCGCTTATGGTCACCGAATCCGACTATTCTTCTATGGAAAATTTCTGACGATTTTTGGCCCAATCAGCTTGGTCAGCCATAGAGGCATGTGTTTCCAGGTTTCGATCATCAGATTGAATTTCGGGTTTGTCGGATTCAGGTTCGGCATTTGTTTGGCGCGAACCAGAAAGAATTTGTACGGCAAAATGCGCTCCGTCATTCGCCAGCCGCGTTTGAATTCGCAAGCGCCGGTTCCCAGTTTGCTTCGTCCGAAATCGAAGCGACTGAATCCGCGAGCTGCCGACAAACGCATCAATTCCCGATACAGAAAATTATTGATGCCTGCGCGATAAAACGCCGGATTTGATCCGGAGTAATAAGGCATCACGGTGTCACGGAAATAAAAATTCATGACCGCGGCGGCGGTTTGGCGCTGATGGCGAATCAGCAAAATGTCCGAGTTTGTGGGGAACTCGTGCAAGAATTCAGCAAACAGCTTTTTCGGAAAAACGGGCGTGCCCAATCGTCTGACGTTCGCAGCATAAAGCGCATAAAACTCATCCAGCAACTCTTCGCGCCCAAGCGATGATGTGAAGCCCTGCTTTTCTCCCAAACGAATCATCCGCCGCACATCGCCCGGAAAGCTTTTCATCAATTCTTCGTCGTTGCCGGCGATGGGCCTCTCGAAACTGACGTAAAGAGTTTGTTCAAGGAACTCGGCTCGGGTCACGCCAAAATCATTCGGTTGCGCGTCGCGTAATTCCAGATAATCAACCTGCAACTCAACTGCCAGCGACTTTGCGGCTTCAATCAATGCTTGATGCGAAACCGCATCTTCGGCAACAACGCCGCCGTAAACTCCGTTCGGCGTCGAAACCAGCATCGAACCGAACCAGCCTCTAACTTCAAACAACGGTAACACTCCACAAATTTTGCCGTCACGTTCGGCGATCAAGCTCTGCTGACGATGCTTCCATGTTTTCTCAACCACTCGCTGCCAGCCGCTGGTGTGGCAAAAGCTTGCTGACGCTTGGCCGCCGACAAAGTTGTCCCAACTGGAAGCGTCAGCCGTAGCGTAAGACTTGATCCTCAAAGCAGCAGGAACTGTGTCGCGAATCTCATTCACCTACTGGCGATTAGGCTTCGGCGTAATGGAAAACTGCTTCAGAATTTCCGACGGAGTTTTCGATTCGTTGTTCGGCAAGGTGAACTTCAGCGAAGGCGAAACCGCGTTTTGCTTCTGATTGGTTTCTTGTTCCGGCATAGGTTTTCCCTGTACAGCGACCTTTGGAAGCGCCGGACATGGATTCACAACCATCTTGGGATCCAATTGAGTGTCAACCTTAATGACCATGTTCGGGTCCAGATTTTCTGCCGGGTTGACGACGCGCATTTTGAATTGAGTGCAAGGATCATTGTTTTGCTGTTTGCTGGCCAGGTTTTCCTGGGCAACGCCAAGGCTGCTGAATCCAAACAGCAATCCAGGAATTATAAGAAGCGATCTGTGCATAAAGCCTCCTCAATCCATTCGGGCAAAGGCCGGACTGGAGCCGACCGTTTCCAGTTCGGCGATTTCAATTTTTTCTCCGTTTAATCGAAGAACGTCGCGCATCGGGGCAAAGCGAAATTCTTTCAACAATCTGTTCAGGCGCGATTCGGTTTGGTTCAGATTGATTCGATGCCGCCAGATATTGGCTTGGGTTCCGGCAATCAAGGGTTGATCAGGATCAACTTCCCAGGCGTGAACCATAAAAATTCCGGGACGGTTTTCGCGTTGGTTGATGCGGCGCAAACCCCAACGAAAAACCGGATACGGTAAAAAGCGAAAATACCCGCCACCGGTCATCGGCAGATTGATTCCGGCCAAGCGGATGCTGGAAGGCGGAAATTCGACAATGACACCGGCCTGGCGCTGAATTACGTGAATGAACCGCTCTGCGCCTGGAATACCATATCGGTCGTGGAAAATCGGGAAGATCGAAGAGTCGTACTGAAACCCCTCTTCAATCAAAATATCCAGCGCCCACAAAGTTTGTTTGGTGATGGAATACGTCGGAGCGCGATAGCCGATGACTTCTTCTCCGATCAGGTCTTCCAGCAGGAACTTGGCGCGCCGTAAATCCGCGCGAAACTCTGCGTGGGTTTGGTTGTGAATCAGTTGATGCTGATAGCTGTGGCAGGCGATTTCATGACCTGCTTCGGCAATTTGCCGAACCAGTCTGGGCGCAAGGTCCGCGACCCAACCCAGGATGAAAAAGGTGCTGTGAACTTTGTGGCTGTCCAACAGTTCCAGCAACCGGCAAGTGTTGTGCTCGACCCTGGATTCCCATTTGTGCCAGTCGTCTCGTCGTACAACATCAGCGAAGGCTTCGACCTGGAAATAGTCTTCCACATCAACCGTCAGCGCGTTGACCGGAGTGCTCGAATTCATCATTTCAGCGTTTCCCACGAAATTTTCAGCCAAACGGGTTTCTAAAAGAGTTGCGCTATCAAGTTGGGGAGCACGAAGCAGGGGGATTCAGCGGCGGGATGATAGCCTCAGCTTCGGAAGTTATTCAAGCGTAAAGTTATGAGATTCTTTGATTTGTGGCAGGTTGGTTGTTTTCCTGCAAGGCAAGTTTCGGGGCTTGCCTTGCAGGAAAACGCCTGCTTTTTAGTTTCTGGCAACGCTGCCAAACTTTGGCGTGACGCCCAGATTTTCAAACAAGAAGGCGTAAATGTCTGCTGTGCCTTCAATCTGTTTGGCGGTGTTGCTGGCTCCGTGGCCGGATTTGGTTTCAATGCGAATCAGGACGGGAGCTTCGCCGCGCTGTTTTTCCTGCAACGTTGCGGCATATTTGAACGAATGCGCGGGGACTACGCGGTCGTCGTGGTCGGCAGTCGTGATCAGCGTTGCCGGATATTTGATTTCGCGGATGTTGTGAATCGGCGAATACGCCATCAGCGCCTTAAATTCCGCCGGATTGTCGCTGGAGCCGTAATCGGCGATCCAGTTCCAACCGATGGTGAATTTATGGAAGCGCAGCATGTCCATCACGCCAACTTGCGGGATGGCGGCTTTGAACAATTCAGGCCGTTGATTCAGCACCGCGCCGACCAACAAACCTCCGTTCGAGCCTCCGTTGATGGCCAATTTTTCCGACGAAGTGTATTTGTTGGCGATCAGCCATTCGGCAGCGGCGATGAAATCGTCAAAGACGTTTTGTTTTTGCAGCTTCGTTCCGGCTTCGTGCCACTTTTCGCCGTATTCGCTGCCGCCGCGCATATTCACTGAAGCGTAGACGAATCCATTTTCCAGCAGCGAAATCCGCAGCGGACTGAACGCGGGTGAATTCGTTACGTTGAATCCGCCGTAGCCATACATCAGCGTTGGGTTCGTCCCGTCCAGCTTCAAGCCTTTTTTATAGACCAGAAACATCGGAACGCGCGTGCCGTCTTTGCTGTTATAAAAGACTTCTTTGGTTTCGTATTCGTCAGCTTTGTAACCGGGAATCGCGACTTCGCGGAAGACCGAAGATTTTTTCGTGGCAACGTCGTACCGGAAAATCGTCGGCGGGTAATTCAAAGACGTGAAGTTGTAAAAGACGAACTTGTCGTCGTTGTTGCCGCCAAAACCACCCGCCGTTCCTGGGCCGGGCATTTTCACTTCGTTTTCCAGCTTGCCGTCCAGACTGTAAACGTAGGCTTTGGTCGTTACGTCTTTCAGGTAAGTCGCAAACAGCTTGCCGCCCGCAGTGCCAGCGCTTTGCAGCGGTTCCGGCTTTTCAGGCAGCACATCCGACCAGTTCTGAGTTTTCGGATCGTAAAGCGAGACTTTGCCGTTTGGCGCGCCTTTGTCGGTCTGAATCAGGAATTTGTCGCCGACATTGTCTACGACTCCAAAGCTGTCGTCGCCGATTTCAGCAACAAGAGGTGTGAACTTCTTTTCGCCTTTCGACAGGTCGCGGAAGAGCAGGGAATTGCCTTTTTTGCCTTTGCCACGGTCGGAGATGTTCAGCACGACGAAGCGTTCGTCTTCAGTTGTGCCTGCGATGTGAAAGCGCTGCGGATTGGCTTTGTCTTCGTAAACCAATTCGTCTTCGGATTGCGCAGTGCCGACTTTGTGAAACCAGACCTGATGATTTTCATTCTTCGTCGAAAGCTCGCGGCCTTTTTCGGGTGCGGGGTAACGACTGTAAAAGAATCCGTTGCCCGCCCAGGCTGCGCCGGAAACTTTCACCCATTCGACTTTGTCGGCCAGCATTTTGCGCGTGGCCACTTCCATCACCTGATATTCCTGCCAGTCCGAACCGCTCTTGGAAATACCGATGACGGCGTATTTGGCGTCTTTTGAGGGAATGAAACTCAGCCGCACGGTCCCATCCGGCGACCATTTGTTTGGATCAAGCAGAACTTCCGGCGTGCCGTTCAAACCTTTTTGGACAAAAAGCACGCTCTGATTTTGCAGCCCGTCGTTTTTATAGAAAAAGTACAGTTCGCCTTTGCGGAACGGAGCGCCGATTTTCGGATAGTTGTAAAGCTGTTCCAGCCGTTCTTTGATCTTTGCCCGGTAAGGAATCTTTTCCAGGTACGCGAAGGTGACTTTGTTTTGCGCTTCGACCCATTTGGCGGTTTCAGCGGAATTGTCGTCTTCCAGCCAGCGATACGGATCAGGGACTTTGGTGCCGTGGTACGTGTCAACGTGATCAACTTTTCTGGTCATCGGATATTGAAGCTTTTGCGCGCTGACGCCGATAGCAATGACAGCCAGAGCAACGCAGAAAGCAAAGAGTGTAAGTAAACGGTTCTTGTTCATGATCTGGCCTCCTTCAGTTGGTTCAAGCTTGCAGTTTGAAGACTGGATTAAAACTCGACTTTGGGCGCGGCTTTAGAGCCTTCATCCGCCTTGAAGAACGGCTTGTCCTGAAATCCCGTTAGGCTGGCGACAACGACAGTTGGAAACTTTTGTTTGGTGTTTTGGTATTCCTCAACAGCTTTGTTGTAAACCCGCCGCTCCTGCGCCATGCGGTTTTCAGTGCCGGACAATTCATCCTGTAACTTCAGGAAGCCTGTGTTGGATTGCAGTTGCGGGTAAGCCTGAACCATCGTCATAAACGGCAACCCAGCGCCCAGAAAGCCTCCTTGTCTCATCGCGCCCGTCATTTTGTTGTCAGCGTCCATTTTCTGTTCCGGCGTGGCGGTGCCGGATTTCATAACCGCCTGCGCTTCGGCGATTTTGGTCAGGATGCTTTCTTCGATCTTGGCGTAGCCTTTGACGGTGTTGACCAGATTCGGAATCAGATCGGCTCGGCGCTGCATCTGGTTTTCGACCTGCGCCCACTGCGAATCTACGGCGTTGCGTTTGGTGATCAGGCCGTTGTAACTGGTCAAGCCGCATCCGCCCAAAATCAGCGCGAACAGGATCACCGCACCCAGAACGATCAAACCTACTTTGCCCATAATGGTATCTCCTTATGTAGGAAACACCGCCCACGAAGTTCCACGAAGATGAAATTGGCTCTCCCCTGCTTCGTGTCTCTTTGTGTGACTTCGTGGGAGATGTGTCTTCTTGTTTTCTATAATTTGTCTACCGCCTCGACGATATGCGTCAGGCAATTCAGGTAACTTGCGAAAAGGTCTTGCGCTTCAATTTCCATCAAATCTTTGGGTTCGTCGCGCAAATTCAAAACCCTGACCAGCGGCGAAGTGTCAATCTTCAACTGCTCGCCGATGCGTTTGACCGTCGCCAGCCGCCCAAGCGGCGGCTCTTCGCCGAGCAATTCCAGCATCGGCCGCAAATAACGCACGAAACTGACGATGCTCTCGGTCATCAGCTTGGTCAAAGCTGATGCGTTTTCGCCCGCCTGAATGGAAAGCGAGCGCAGCCGAAGCAGTTTGCCTCGAAGTTCAAATTCTGTCTCATGACGCAAATTGGTTGGGGAGATTTCCACTCCGGCCAGCAAGTCTTCACCGTGCAGCACTTTGTAGGCGCGCTTCATTTGCCGAAATTCAATGGGGAACACATCAAGCGAGGCTTTGAATTCGCTGGCAGTGAAAAAAACAGGCAGCGCATATCCTTGTCCTGTCCACCACTGCAGCGCTGAGCGGACATGCTGCAAGTCTGTCGCAGTCACATGCCGTGTGATGATCAATAGTTGATAGTCAGATTTTTTTGCATTTCCTGGCGTGCTAATGGCCGAGCCATACAGAATCACCGAAACCAGATTTTCACGTTCGACCACCGACAATCGGGTGACTAATTCACTAAATGTTCTCTCCATAAATCAACTCCAACCAGTTAAACCCAGCACTGGAAACTGCCAAACTACCAACTATCGCTTGCACCGCCGCCACCGCTTTCGCCGCCGCCAAACCCGCCCCAGTCACTGCCGCCACCGCTGCTGCCACCGCTGCCGCCCCAACCGCTGTTTGATGAACCGCCCCCAAAACTTCCTCCGCCCCGATTAAAGATCAGTGGCGCCAGCATCCAGGCAGCTTCGGCAACGCCTGATCTACGACCCGCAGAAACTCCTCCGCCAGACCTGCGGACAAACCTCATCACTAAAAAGATAAACAAAAGAACGATTACAAAAATGCCAAAGACCAGAATGAGGATGCCTTTCGCCCTGATGTCTACGGGCGGCGCGCTTTGGTACGCAAAACGGCGATCTTCAATGCCTTCTATAGAGATATTCCACTTTGCGGCCAGAGTGTCCACGATAGTTCGCGTCCCCTTCATCATGGCGGCTGAGTAATTGGCTGCTTGAAGGTCAGTGCGCATGTTGCGAATGATTTGGCCCGACAGGCCATCGGGAAGATCACCTTCCAAACCGTAGCCGACTTCAAGTCTGGTCTTTCGATCCTGAATGACGACCAGCAGCAGTGCGCCTTTGTCCCGGCTTTCGCCACTTTTGGCTCCAATACCCCAGGTTCTGTACAGGTCGGTCGAGAAATCTTCAAGCGGCTGACCTCCCAGCGTCGTCATTGTCACAACGGCAATCTGCGCACCGGTTTTCTTCTCGAAGTTCAGCAGGATGTCGCCCATTTTCTGCTCGGTGGTTGGGTCAATTACGTTGGCGAAGTCATTGACATGGCCGGTGTAGGCTGGAAATTTCCCGCTTTGCGCAAAAGCAGCCGCCTGCCCCAGCAAAAGGGCGCAAGATACGGTGAACAAAACCGATAGAGCCAGCTTTTGAAGTGATTTCATCGCGGCAACTTATAGCTGTGGGTTGAAAGGCTGTCAATCGTCCGGTTCAGGCGGTTTGGGAAATGCCCAAGCCAGGCAAATCCCGGCGTTATGTACCTGTAAATTCCAGTTTGACTCCCCAACTGTGTAAAAGTTACAATCCGCCCCGTTGTTTGGCAGTTCAAAAGAGCGTTATTGCCTACCTGACCCTGGGCGCTACCGAAGCTGGAATTGCTGACAGACCTACAAAAACTAAAATTGAAAATTGCTTGGGATGATCTGTGTTTTTCGGAGGAAAAGTAATAATGAGTAAGTTGTTTATTGAAGAGCTGTCCCGTGGGATGAAGGGCCGCTTCTTCGCATTTTATCTCTCGTTAGCCCTAACCCCGTGTCTACTTGTGACATCATTTGCACAAGGGCGCGGGGCGTCATCAAACGGTAGCGATACTTCATTTGATCATCGCAACGCTGAAATTCAGCGGGTGATTGATCGTTCGACAAGTTATTTCCAGTCCGCCGAAGCAAACTTTAAGGATGGAAATTTTGAAAAAGCGCGCCGCGAATATGATCGGGCGCTGGACATTGTGCTGGAATCCGGAATTGACGTTCGCAGCGATTCCCGATTGCAGCAACACTATCAGGTTTTGGTTGATAACGTGTTTCGCCGTCAAATGACTTTGTTATCAGCGATACCGGCGACGAACAAAACAGTCGCTTTTAGCGAAGAACTTCAACCAGGCCAACAACCCGCCTCGCAAAATCCACAAGACAAAGAAAAGAAAGACCAACAACCGACAGATCGGGGCGGTTTCGGTCAGCAGACCTTTACGCCTTCGCCGCTGGATGATCTGGCCAAGATCAAGCTGACGCAGAATGAAACGCAAAACGTCAGTGAACAGGCAGTGGAATCGGCTGTGGCGTCGGCCAAACTGGATTTCAACTTCAAGCCAAATTCGTTGATTCAAGGCTTCATCAACTATTACCAGGGACGCGGTCGCGCAACCATGGAAAATGGTTTGCGCCGGTCAGGCCGGTTTATGACGATGGCGCGCAAAATCTTCAAGGAAGAAGGCGTGCCGCAGGACATCGCCTGGCTTGGTCAGGTGGAAAGCGCCTGGTCGCCGGTTGCTCGTTCGTGGGCGGCGGCTGTCGGGCTGTGGCAGTTCATCCCTGGAACGGGCGCTCGTTACGGATTGAACCAGAACTATTATGTTGACGACCGGTCAAGCTTTGAAAAAGCCACGCGCGCGTCGGCCCGTTACCTGAAATGGCTGGCGGATCGGTACGACGGCAATTGGGAACTGGCGATGGCGGCTTATAACTCCGGCGAAGGCCGCATTGATTCGGCGGTTGCTCGTTCGGGATACGCAGATTTCTGGGAAATTTACCAACGGGGATTGATTCCCCAGGAAACTCGCAACTACGTGCCGAACATTCTGGCGACGATCATCATTGCCAAGAATCCTGAGAAATACGGGTTTGAACATATCAAACCGGAAGCACCGCTGACTTACGATTACGTCAAGCTCAACAACATGACCGATCTGAAGTTGGTTGCCGACGCGATTGATGTGCCGGTTGATTACCTGCAAGCGATCAATCCTGAACTGAAGCGCGGCGTGACGCCTCCGGGAGTCGAGCATCTTCTGCGCGTCCCAACAGGCAAAGGCCGCGTGTTGCAAACAGCACTTCAGCGGGTGCCGCCTGAAAAACGGTCAAGCTGGAGAATGTTGACTGCGCAAAACGGAGACGATTTCGATACGATCAGCCGCAAGACTGGCGTTTCGGCTGCTGCGATTGACCAGGTCAATGGCGGAGTCATCAAGGCTGGCCAAAAGATCATCATCCCGGCTGGCGGAAATGTTCGCTTGGCTTCGTTGACTTCTCGCAATGGCGCGATGAGTTCGACAGCGTTGGTTCCTTCGGTCAAAGGCGGCACGGCAAAAGTGGTCACTTACAAAGTTCGCCGCGGCGAATCGTTGGGTGACATTGCTGGCCGGTACAATACTTCGGTGCGGGACATCGCGACACTGAACCGGATTAGCGCGACAGAAAAGCTTCGCGCCGGCCAAATGATCAAAGTTCCGGTGCGCTCAGGCCGTTAACGCCTTCGAGCGTTTTCCAAAAAGGCGCGACACACGAAAAGTTTTCCTCCTTTTCTTTGCGTGTGTCGCGCCTTTCTACGTTTGATGGGCCGGAAATTCGCCGTTTCCCCGCTTAAACTTAACTGTTTGGCTTCTGAGATTGTTTGGGTCTGGGGTTACCTTCGATGATGTTCTGATACTCATCGTATGGAGCAGGATAGATACGTTTCTGGCCGCGTTGTTCCGTCAGTAAATTATCCAGCCGCGCCTGCATCACTTTTTCATCGCGTGATTTGTTTGAAGCGTGAGCCAGATTGGCTTGTTCTTTCTGATCCGCTGTGACGTTGTACATTTCGAATTCCGGCTTTTGCGGCTTGGTGGTTTTGACTGGCTTGCCATCTTGCATATTTACATCGGACACGAACGGGTTGGTCCAGAACTGCGGGTTGTCGAAATACCGCGAGTACTTCCAGATTTGCGGTTCGTCACCCGGCTTTTCTCGCAAATCCGCGACAACCGTTTCGATGTGGTTGGGCTGAATCACGGAAGTGTACGGCTTATTCGTGACTTGGTTTGTCTGGTGTAAGCCGGAACTGATTTCGTCATCAGTCATAAAATAAATCGGTTCCGTCGAAAAATCAGGATTAACCTTGCCCGTGATGACTTTCGTCAAGTTTCGGCCAACCAGCGGACGCGACTGGGAATGCGATTTCTGCAATTCCTTCTGCGCGGCTTTCTGGTCAATTCCCGCCAACCCCAGCATTGTGGGAATCAAGTCAACGTGACTGGTGAGCAAGTTGGCCTGCTTCGATTCCTTGAATAGGGTCGGATGCGAAATGATGAACGGCACGTGAACCGTTTCTTCGTAAGCGTTATGCCATTTCTGATGCATGCCGCCGTGAGCGCCCAGCATTTCTCCGTGGTCAGATGTGAAGATGATGATGGTGTTTTCAAAGAAGCTGGTTTTCATCAAACGGCTTAGGACGTTCCAGATGTGCTGGTCGGATTCTTTTTGCAGGTAGTAATAAAACTGCCGATAGATTTCCAGCGTTGGCTGCGGCATCAGCATTTTCGGGTAAACATCAACGTAACTTTGCTGACAAGCCGGTTTGGTCGTCAACGATTCCTTTTCCGTTTCCGGCGCGCCAATGTCCGGCACAAATCCTTCCTTGAACGGATAGCCAAAGCTTTTCCACGCCAAACCAAACAGCACAATATCGTGCGGGTTGACGAAGGAATTAACGATCAGCCACGGCGGTAAATCTTCCGCAGATTTTTTCTGTTCACGGTCCAGCTCTTCAATCAGTTCAATGGTTTCTTTGGCAAATCCCGGATCGCGGTTGGTTCCGGTGTTGGCTTTGGCGCTGCCGTGCGGTTCAGGGCCAACCCAACCGGAAAAGCCGAAGCCGTTCAACCGGTCGGCTTCCCTGTACAGGTCAATGACTTTCTTGATCGGACGCCCGTTGTCGTCGTAACTGTGCAGAGCTTGATGCGTGCCGGGCATCATGATGTCGGCATGCGAAACGTGCCATTTCCCGCGGTAGTAGGTTCTGTAGCCTCCAGCGCGAAAGTAGTCTCCCATCGTCGGCACGGTCGAAGGATCCAGCCAGAATACGTCCGGGTCAGTGGATTGTTTGGCTGTGCCTGTCGTCTGCGTTACACCGTGCAGCGAAGGATATTGTCCCGTAAAGATCGTTGCGCGTGAAGGCACGCAGGCCGCTGAACCGGCGTAATGGTTGTTGAATTCGATCCCGTGATTCTGAAACCAGTCCAGCGCCTTGAAATTCTTTTTGCGCCAGGCTTTGACAGTTTCGGTTTCATAACTGACAGGGTAGCGTTCTTCATCCACCATAAAAAGCAGGATGTTGGGTCTCTTTTCAGTCTTGGCCATTGTTGACTCCTGTAAATTTGGGTAGGCATTGCTTCAGCGTGCTTGAGAAGCCAGCCAAATTGCGTTTATCAACCTTGATGTGGTTGCTGGACGTTTGAGCGAAGGGGGCCGGATCGCTTTACATGCCGATCCGGCTCGAAGGCCTGCCTTAACAGAGGATTATCCTTGAACTGCTGATGTTAGCTCTGTGGACAAGGTATAGGATGCGCCATTGGTATTGGACACAGGGACAGTTTCCGGTTGCGGATCTGACACGGTGTAAGTGTGACTCCCCAGGAATTCATCGCCAAGCGTATCCTCGTCATAAAGGCTGATGACGACAGTTGTCGCGTAACTGACAATCAAGGCCGGATTCCAATTATCTCCATCTGCCATGGAGTGATAACCATTTGAGGGAAACCGTGTCTCCCTGCCACCGTCAACGCTGTATTTGATGTAAACCTCGTCGTGTCCCTTTTCGGATGTGCTGTTGCAATGAATGTTATTCAGTTCGATCGTAATTTTGTTGCTCATAACGTTAATCTCCTAAGCGATATTGTGAATTGGTTGTTCTTGATGCGGGAACGTCAGCGCAACCGTTGGCAACGAAGTTCAGCCAAAGAAACAAACTTCGGCATACGCGGCCAGTCTGATCGCTTCTAAACTTTCCTGAGCATCTTTCGAATACGACTCTGTGTTGGTACTGAACAATGGTCGTTATGAGCTTTCGCTCCTAATTTTTGAGAGCGAATCCGCAGTTTCTATTTACTAGATCGTATTTCGCAGCCAAATTCCCACAATTTTTCACTAAAACTTGAAAGAATTTCTTGATGCGCTTAGGCAAGCCGCTTGGTTGTTCACTTGCTTTGTCGGTATGATGCCGCTGCCACCCTTCAACCTATTTCGAAGCCGTTTTGTCTCAGGAGGTCAGCCTTGCTTTTCAAAACGCTCAGCGCAGCCGTTTATGGAATTGATGCCGAATTGGTGGAAGTGGAAGTTGATCTAACGCCGCGTCCTGGCGATTCGATGAATGAACAGCCAGCAATCATCGTTGTCGGTTTGCCGGACCTGGCTGTGCGCGAAAGCCGCGAACGCATCCGTTCGGCCATCAACAACAGTGGCTTCTTCTTTCCGGTTTATAAAATCACGATCAACCTGGCTCCGGCTGATGTGAAGAAGGAAGGTTCTGCATTCGATTTGCCTATCGCCGTCGGTTTGCTGGGCGCAAACGGAGAATTGCAGCGCGAAGATTTAAGCGACACCTTGCTGATTGGCGAACTGGCGCTGGATGGCCGGGTGCGTCCCGTTCGCGGCGCTTTGCCGATTGCCGTTGCCGCAAAGAAAAAAGGAATGAAGCGATTGTTGCTGCCGGTGGAAAACGCGCGCGAAGCCGCAGTGGTTGGCGGGTTGGATGTTTATCCGGTCAAAGATTTGCGCGAAGTCATCACCCTGTTGAATCTGGCGGAAATGCCGGAACCGATGAAACTGGATGTCGAACAATTGCTGAACGAAGCCGACAAATACCCTGTGGATTTTCGCGAAGTGCGCGGCCAGATGCACGCCAAACGCGCCCTGGAAATCGCTACTGCCGGTGGACATAACATTTTGCTAGTTGGTCCGCCCGGCTCCGGCAAGTCCATGTTATCGAAACGCATTCCTTCAATTTTGCCGCCGATTACATTTGAAGAAGCGCTGGAAACGACAAAAATTCACAGCGTCGCAGGCTTCACGGACGCGCGCGGATTGCTGACGACTCGGCCTTTCCGGTCGCCGCATCACACGATCAGCGATGCAGGCTTGATCGGCGGCGGAGCGATTCCCAAACCCGGCGAAGTCAGCCTGGCGCACAACGGGGTTTTGTTTCTGGATGAATTGCCGGAGTTTGAACGGAACGTGCTGGAAGTGCTTCGCCAGCCGA